>CALIRX010000019.1 GCA_938042055.1 uncultured Candidatus Saccharibacteria bacterium | reverse complement strand
TTTTACGAGATCGGATTTTTTGCGCGCTCGTCTTGGGCTGTTACCAATAGGATTAAGAAGTGCAAATGCTTCAATATCCCCAGACGATACATACTACAAATATCATAACTGGAACGACCCCAGTAATCTTGATAAATTATTAGAAATTATTCAGGAAGACATACGGTCGTTTGAACTACCTGCTGTAGAAGCTGCGTCTTTTGCTAAGGGTGCTCTCAGAACAGCAATTGGCAGGGTTGGTTATAGCGCATTAAACGAAATAGACGCATTTTATAAAGGCTACCTAAACGACGAGGCGCTACTTGCTAATTATCAAGAGCAGATAAAAAACTACGAAGAAATTTCAAAAATTTCATTAAGCGAAGGCGCATTGAAAAATTTTAATTAACAAGTATCTAATCAAGAAAGGAGTTAACTATGAAAAAAGAATCACCAATATACAGTTATTACTATCCGCTGACGACCAGTTGTGAAACGCTGCAGCATAGATCATTGGCAAATAGAGGAGATAAGTCAACAGATGAAACTATGCTTTGCCAAACCGCTAGGTCTTTATTTGTAGGACATAGCCAGCCAAATATATATTCTTTTGATGGATCGCCTGAGTCTAGCACATGGGATGATATAGAACCAAGGGTTATGCAAGCACAAATAGATTTAGCGCAACAATATGGTGTAGATGGTTTTATATTTGATACTTATGTAGGTGTTAAAGATGGTAAAGTTAGCAAAGAAAAAGACGTTATCAATGGATTTCTAAAATGTAGTTTAGGTAGAACTGCGTATGCTTGCATGATGATATTCGGAAGTCCAAGGTCTATCTTGCCAGTTCTTCCATATTTTGAAGAACCCGATAGATACTATGATCGTACGTCTCAGACTATAGAAACAATGGTTGATTATCTCGCTGATAATCACTGGGACAATCCAAATTACATCAATATTCTTGATCGACCGTACGTAAGCGTCTTCACTTCTGACATGAGAAAATATAGTAATAATAACAAAGAGATGTCGCATGCTGATATGATAAATTATATGAAAGAATATAGCTGGAGGAAATACAGGATAGAGCCGTATTCGGCAACAGTTTGTCTTAGGGTTACTCATGCACTAGACCATCTTGCTGCTGGTGTCGACTCTATGACCGGTTACGGATTTCTACCTGACTTTACAGAATCAATGTGGCGACCTATTCAGAATTATAGAGAGCAAGTTATCAAGAGAATTGAGGAGTGGGACACAATTCAAGAGCAAATAGATAAGCCGTATATTCCTCCCGTTGTGGTCGGATGGAATGCGTCTCCTCGTGGAAGTATTCCTGAAAGTGTAGCTCTGTTGCTAAAAATATTACCAGACGGATCAGTAGATAATAGTTATTCAGCAAAAATAAGGGAGCTAAGAGATGAGTATGGATTCTAATTGTCTTTTGTCAACTATAAATGACCAAACTATTGGTTTGCAAACACCACTATCAAGCGCAGAAAAATCAATCCGTACCGGTGCGCGGGCGATTTTGTTTGATAATGATAGTCGTATTGCTCTAGTATACGAGCACAAATATAATCATTACAAACTGCCTGGAGGTAATGTAGAAGTAGGTGAGAGCTTAGAACAGACTGTTCGCCGTGAAATTAAGGAAGAGGTTGGAGCGAATATTACAGATATCTACTATTTGGGTGTTGTACAATCACATTTGTCGGCATATAACGAGGATTGTAACCAGCATTATTTTACCGCACATGTTTATGGAACGATCGGCAAAAGCGCTTGGATTGACGAAGAAGAACTGCACGGCTGCTCAATTGTTTGGTGTGATAATCTCCAGCAAGCTATTAAGCTAGTTCAGTCAGGCACATCTAAAGAATACGTGCATTTGTTTGAGCGAGCTAGGGAATTAGCAGGATTAAAAGCAGCGATAAGTAAAAATAAATGATCCTAACCTACGCAACCGCAACCACCAATAAGCATAAATTCGCTAACGTACAAAGAGCACTGATTTAACAAATAAATCAAGCTATAATCTATATTCAAGTAACCACTATGATCGAAATAGAATCCAAATTCAAATTAGCGTCTGATATTACTCGCGATAATCTCATCGCCATACTAAAAAGCCAATTCATCGCACTCATCTCAAGCAAACGCCAAATTGATACAGTATTTCTACAACCAGATTATCATGGTGTATTATTTGAATATGACGAGATGCCCTACATTGATTACCCATGGGAATATACATCATTAAAAGATTTTCAAAAGGAGGATAAAGCATGCTAATACTTGCCACCGAATCGCCGACTAAGCGCATGATCATGGATAGAAGCGGGCTAGCTTACGAGGCTATTATCGCTAATATTGATGAGCGAGCTATAGAGAAATCTCACCCAGAGCTAGACGCAAGAGAGACTGCTATTCTGTTGGCGCGTTCAAAGGCAGAAGCTCTTGCCAAGTTGTATCCCGACGACTGTATTGTTGCTGCTGATACATTCGGTGTTTTACCTGACGGTTCGCGCTTGCATAAAGCGAGAACCGCCACCGAAAAGATGAAAATGTGTTTGAGTCAATCGGGTAAAACTACAACTATATACACTGGCGTCTGCGTGATAAATCGAGGAAAAACGTTTACTGACAGTACGGAAACAAAGATAACATATATGAATTTTAACGCGGCGATGTTAGATAACGCTCATAATTACAATCCGAACCGTCGTAATGCTGCGCTTGGTTTTCATGTTGATTCGGCGGGATTTGCGTTGATTGAGAAAATTGAAGGTTCATATATGGGTGCATTGGGACTGCCATTAGACAAGATGTATAATCTGCTAAAAAAGGCAGGCTATGACGATAGCAGAAATTAAAAACAAACTAACTAGTCTAGGTATTGGTAGTACTGAGCTAATTATTGTCGGCAGCAGCATATTGGATATGCTTGGCATCCGTCCAAGCAACGACGTCGATTTACTTATAAGCAAAGAAACTTTTTACAAAATTGCTGGCCATGGTCATGAAATATTACAACGGCCAGATGGTTCGGAGAAAATAGAGGTTGACGATATTGAGTTGATGCATGATTGGTATGGCAAGAAAGTATCAGATACGGCTATAAAAACAACAGTAATCGACGGGATAAAATTTATGTCAATTGAGGAGGCTCGCAGATGGAAAGCGCTACTTGGTAGGAGTAAGGACCAGGCGGACATTCTGTTAATTGACAAGTATCTAGAGAGTTGCGGTAAAACATAGTAATTTCCCGCCCGTCCATGCTAAAATAAAGATCATAATTGACATCCGCACGATATTATAAACAAGGGGATGCTTATAATCTGAAAGAGGTGACTTTTATTAAATCCATCATCTGTAAAGACGTCTTCGGTAATCAATACACCGTTCCCGTTGACGAACTAAATATTCGCGTCGGCGTGTACGCGGTTATTATTGAGGATAATAAGATTCTTTTGACTAGGCAATGGGACGGTTATAGCTTGATTGGCGGCGGTGTCGAGAAGGGCGAAACGATCGAGGAGTCAATTGTCCGCGAAGTTAAGGAAGAGACTGGATTGACTATCACACTAGATAGAATTATTCACCAAGCAACCACTTTCTTCAAGCGCAACGCTGAGTCGCAAGCCAATCAGTCAATCCAACTGTATTTTACCCACAGCCAGCTGCACGGGCAAATCAATAACGACAGCATAACCGACAGCGAGAAGACTTATACTAACGGCATGCCAGAATGGGTTGATCTGGATAAGATTGACGATATAAACTTTCGCCACAGCGTGGATCTAAAAACAATTTTACAGGCGTATATTTCGCAATCTCACGCCCGCTAATAGTCGAATAATGTTATAAGTTTATCGGTGACATGCCAAACGGCGCTCGAGCTCAGGTCGGATGGATATGGAAAGGCTCTCGTACTGGTCATACAATTATGGCCGAGAAAAGAGCTGGCAAGCTTGTTTTTATTGACCCTCAGACACAATCGATAAAAAACCGTGATGAATTTATCGCTGATGTAAAAGCTCGACCACGATATGCATTTTGGGCATTTCGAGTTGATAATCGAGAACTAGACAAGGAGATGATAAAATTAATTATGAAAGAGAGTAAACGATGAAAATTAGCCAAAAAATAGAGAACTACATTAAAGATAAATATGGCGACAAGCGTTTTTATCAACTAGGCAGTTACAATGGTCAGGAATGCTATTTGGTGTCGCTCGCTAAAGATGACGATTGGATAGCTGATAACTATTATTTATTGTTTGACTCGCTCGGTAATCTAGTGAGAGAGATTTACGCTGGCGGTCAGTTTATCGATGAAGAAACTGAAGAAACTAAGCTAGCGGCAAAAATTGAAGAGTATTTTTCTAAATAATTTTATTTTTAAGTCGAATATGATAAAATAGAGCCAGTATATGCGACAGGCGAGTTTGTCGCATTTTCTTTTGGGAAAATTTCTCTTGGAGTATATCGGGAGAATAATATGTTCAATGAAACCATCAGCCCAGATATATCCAGAAATTAGAGTATGGGAAAATATGTCGGACAGATCAAGCCTCGGATAAATGCTTTAAATAATCAATAACATCTATATAATAAGGATCTGCATTTTCTGGAATATTAGTATCTAATAATTCCGATAACGTCATCCAACGGTATTTTTTATGTTCCCAGCTCAATTTAACAGAAATGTCAGCCTCAGTCTTATCTATGGCTATCTCAAAAAGTACATGTTTTGTGTTTTTGTGCTGCTTAGCAAATAGCTTTTTTAAGTCATTTGGATATATACATATGCCAGTTTCTTCCTGTACTTCTCGCGCGGTCGCCATCCTGGAGGTTTCTTCAGATTCTACTTCTCCCCCAGGAATATCAAGATGCCCAGGGAAATTAGGGTGTGTATCTCCCCTGTAGAGCAGTAGATATTTGCCATTTTTATTCTTAATAAGTGCTTTTGACACTATTTTAACCATATTTCAATTGTAATGGAGGGGCAATATTTGATCAATGTGATGTACTGTGAATAATGAAAAGCGCCAAAAAATCAACTTGGAGAGGAAGTCACTTTTACGAATCGAGAAAACACCAGTCAGATAGTCACTGTAAGAGTGGTTGAAATGACCGTCCTATCATCGTACGCCCGGCAAGGGCTGACGACTTCAGCTTCGTCTCGGACCTCATAGTCCAGGCGCTCACACCGTTTTATGACGGCGACCGCCGTGCTCACGCTTGGCGCGCATCTTTAACGCGCACATTGCGGGCAGGGTGTGTGGTTTGCGGTGAGCTTGCAATTAAAGTCCCATACAAATATCCCGATAGGGTCGCGTCACAATTTCCATTGAATCCAGATCGAGTTTGGTTTCAATTTCACTAATCATTATCAGCGCACTAGTTTCATCATCTGACAAAACCTCAACTTCCACGAAAGTCCCAGCGTCTTTGATTTCGTCGATGGCTACCGTTGCCTGCGGAAAATCAGAGGATTGAAACGAGCGACGATATTTGTTGACCTCGACCAGCTGCACCATGCCGAGGCTTGCCAGTAGCTGCTTGGCGGTTGCCGTGTCTTCGGGCTGAATTGGCAGGTTTGTCTCGGGCTTGATGATTACATTATTTTCCGTATGTGTCGCAGCGGTCGTTGCTGGCTTATATGTTATCTCAGCAAAACTATCGCGCTGGCGAATCCGCAAGCATTCAACCGTCTGCATAAAGTCGACGTCAGGACGAGAATAATACGTATCAATTTCGTGAAGATTACTCTTTAACTCAAAACCGATGTTTTGCAACCGCTCGATTAGCTCTTCAATATTGCCCGTTAGCTGGCGCTTGCGTTCGATTTCTAGTAGTTTTTTGGTCATTTGATAGCCTTTCTTATGGAAGTGTAGATATTTGAATATTTATTTATATGATGGTTTAATTATAGCAAGAAAGGCAAATAATTTTATGACCACACACCAATTAAAATTGGCGACCGAGCCGTTTAACGCTATTATTTCTGGCAATAAGACTATCGAGTCGCGACTATATGACGCCAAACGACAGAAAATCCAGATCGGGGATCGGATTATTTTTACAAATAGAGATAATTCCGAGCAAACTGTTACCGCTGAGGTTGTTGGTTTGCTGAGATGTGCGACATTTCGTGACTTATTTTCTCACAATAATCCGCGAAAGTTCGGCGGTGATAATGTTGAATGGTTGGAAAATCAAATTTCTGAATTTTATTCTATCGAAGACCAAAAGATTTATGGAGTGATTGGTATTGAGTTTAAGGTTTGTCAGTAAGCTTGCATATTGGCGGCGTTAATATTTCCTCTTCAGAATCTTTTCTCTGCTAGAAAATCGGCTAGAGCTAATAATCCAGAATTATCGTCGCCTTTACTTGTTTTAGGATTGCGTTCATATTTGCGACGTTTATAGTTTTCGCTAGGTCATTTCTGGATAGTGGCGTGGCGGTTTGTTGATAAAAATATATGGGCACTGAAATATAAAATGGGTCAGACGTGAAAGCTTCGGCAAGGTTTCTTAGGTCGGTTGCGTGCGAGGATATGTTAAAGCTTTGTAAATATGTCTGTATAGTTTCACTTGAGCTCAGTCGAGCAAGGTCTGTATTTTTTACGGTGTAGGTTTGGCTGGTGTAATTGCCGTCATAGTACGCTATAAACTGTCCGGGGCTGGACGGGTAGGATGAGATTTTATCGAAACAAATGTCGCGCACTAGATCTAAAAGTATTGGGTATGTGCAGAAAAATGTGGCAGTCAATTCATCGCTGGCATCGGCAATTTCTATATCAATCTTAACGTCTGTAAAATCCTTCGGACTATGGCTGATTTTAAGAGGAGAAATCTTAGATTTTGGGTGTGAATTGCTGGGAGTGGTTTTTTGACTATCGATAAAATATTTTTGACAAAGAGCGAGCTGTTCTTGTAGTAGCGTTATGTCTGCTATATCAATGTTGGATTGCATCTCGGCTTCTATGTGTGAGATGGACTGTTGAATAAGAGACACCTCAAAAGGCGTAATATCGTTGATGGTTTTTTCAAATAATGTATTAGACTCGCTTGTGAATAGCGCGGACGTAAAAAATACGCTTGATTCGCTAGTCGTGCCATCTAACTCTCCAGTAAAAGCTCGGTTGTCGTCAACTTTTTCCGTTTCCTTTAAGAACCGCCTAATAATCAGATGTTCAAACAAGTGGCACGTGTCGTGGTCTGCTGGCAAATCGTAGGCAGAGTATAGCTTGTGGATCATAGGTTTATTATAACAAAGTGGTACCCCCACCTAGGCAGCTTTATGCTATCAGGACGGGGTCTTCTCGAACTTAGAAGTGCTCAGCCAACATAAACCTACCAACTCCGCTTTTGTTTGACTGCTGCCAGATAATAGTGACAACGACCATTTGGGTCTGAGACGAAAAATAGTTCTTCTACTTCATCATTTGGACAGATTCTGAGGTGTTGGTCATTGGCATACGGCTTGATAAGATATGTGAATTCAAACTCAAAACCGCCAGATATTTTCTTTACTTGTTGGCTCTCGTCTGTTGGGTCGGGATAGTCAATTGCTACAAGTATGAGCGACTGGCCAGCTGTTGTTTGAAATAGATAATAGACTGCATCTGGATATAGCGTGATGAAAGAAGCAAATTCACGAACATATGTCGCTTCATTAAGTAAAGGAAAAGCTTGAGTGATAAAATCTGGTATTGTGATGCCGATGCTATTTTCCATATTTCAGTAATTAATTGTATCAGTTTAAATATGAGAAGTGGACAGTTTTATGACGTGTATCGTGGTCTACTGGTAAAGAATATGCTGAATGCAAGTTGTGAATCATGAGTTTATTATATCAGCATGGAAGTTAAACTATATCTTATAAGCTTGGTGGTGTGTTTATGCGAAGAGAGGCTTTATTTATCATAATCAAACAAGCTTCCAGCTCCCGCCGCTTCATATAAAGTATCTACCGCTAAGAGCATATTATTCTGAAGTGTTGGCTGGTTGTCAATATTCTTATCATAAAAATCCCGCAATGACTCCGGATAGTGTTCGTCGGGTGCGTCGTATAGGAATGTATCCTGCAGTAGTTTCTTCTGTTCGGGTGAAATATCATTAAAAAACTCTGGATGAAAATCATAAAACCATTCTAGGCGAGTCTGTAATTCTAGATATCTATCGTAGTTCATAGCTATATTATAATTCAGGGAATGATTCCTCTCCGAGTGCGAAGAGGGGCGTCCTTGAGGATTATCTCCCGCTCAAGGATGGCTGTACTTTGCCCTAGGGCAATTTTGCCGTGGTTATTTGTAGTTTTCTAAGGTCGATTACTTGCTGGTAAGATGGTATAATTATGTTAGTATGAAAGTTAGCTTAAATCTTATAAAACAATTGATTAATTTTGAGTTGCCGCCAGTTGATGAGTTGGTGTCGCGTGTCAATCAGCAGCTTGGTGGTGTCGAGGAAGTGATTGACCTGAAGGCCAAATATGGTGGCGCGCGCATTGTGCGGGTTGTTGAGTGCGAAAAGCATCCGAATGCGGATCGTTTGAGCGTGACTAAAATTGACGATGGCGGTGTAGCGGACGTTCCAAGGGATGACAATGGTTACGTGCAAGTGGTTTGCGGTGCGCCGAATGTTCATGCTGATATGTGGGCAATTTGGTTGCCGCCAAAAAGCACCGTCCCAGCAAGTTTTGATGACGCTGAGCCGTTCGTACTGGATGCGCGACCGCTACGCGGAATCTTAAGTCAGGGTATGCTGGCGGCGGCTGACGAGCTGGCGATTGGTACGGATCACGAGGGAATTATCGAGATTAATGAGCGTGATATTCCGGCGGGCGTTACGCTTCAGGCTGGCGCAAGTTTTGCGGAAGTGTTTGGGCTGGATGATTACGTTCTGGAAATTGAAAATAAGATGTTTACACACAGACCGGATTGTTTTGGGCAACTCGGTGTGGCGCGTGAAATTGCTGGGATTTTTCATCAGCAGTTTAATAGTCCTGACTGGTATAATGCTATTCAAGAATTCGCAAATAGCGATGGCTTAGAGCTTGAAGTGTTTAATGAAGCTAATGAGCTTGCGCCCGCATTCTCTGTGATTGCTATAAAAAATGTAGATATCCATTCAAGTCCGTTGTGGTTGCAATGTCAATTAGTGGCGATGGGCGGCAAACCTATCAATAACATCGTTGACGCGACAAACTACGTGATGTTTATGACGGCACAGCCGACTCACGCTTATGATTACGACAAGTTGCGCGGACATAAACTTGGCGTGCGAATGGCGCGCGATGGCGAAAAGGTCGGTTTGCTTAATGGCAAGGAATATGAATTGACGGCTGACGATATTGTGATCGCTGATGGCGAAGGTGTGATTGGGTTAGCTGGAATTATGGGCGGCGCTGACACTGAAGTTTCGGCTGAAACGAAGAATATTGTCCTTGAATGTGCCAATTTTGATATGTACGCGCTACGTCGCACGGCTATGCGTCACGGAATTTTCACCGACGCCCTGACTAGGTTTAATAAGGGGCAATCGCCAACACAAATTGCCCCTGTCTTAAAATGGTTAATTGGTATGGTTGGTGGTGAGCAAGCTAGTCCTATGCTATTTAAGAATCATTCTTCATTGCGACAAGTGTTGGTCGATGGCAAGCGCTGGCACGGTGGATTGTTGATTCCTAAAAGGTTTGTCGAAGAACGTCTGGGTGTTGACTTTGCCGAGGATGAGATGGAGGCACTACTAAAGAATGTTGAATTTATCGTTGACGATGGTAATAAATATGGCGAAGCTGGCGTGATGGTTTACAGTCCATTTTGGCGAACAGATATTGAGCTTCCTGAGGATATTGTTGAGGAAGTTGGGCGATTATACGGCTTTGATAGATTGCCGCGTCATTTGCCAGAGCGAAGCATCAAGCCTGCTTTGAAGAATGAGCGTCGTGAATTGAAACAGAGAATTCGTCAAAGTTTGTCGCGAGCTGGAGCGAACGAAGTTTTGACGTATAGCTTTGTTCATGAGCGCGTTTTGAAAAATTCCGACCAAGACCCGAGTCGTGCGTATCGCTTGAGTAATGCGCTTAGTCCAGACTTGCAATATTACCGAATTAGCATTTTGCCTAGTTTGCTGGATAAAGTTCATGCCAATATAAAATCTGGACATGATGAATTTATGTTGTTTGAAATTGGCAAAATTCACGATAAGAAATTAGGGTTTAACGATGAGAATTTGCCAATTGAAAAGACTTTCATTGACGGAGTTTATGCGAATAAAAAACCTCAAGCTGGCTCGCCGTTTTACAAGGTGAGGAAAATTGCTGAAAGGCTGATGAAGGATTTGAGTGTTGAGGTTGATTTTGTAAAGATTGCGGAATCTGACGGCGACGTTCCAGCGCCGTTTGATGCGAAACGCAGCGCTTGGATTGTGGCGAAGAACGGTGACAATTTGGGGATTGTTGGCGAGCTGGTTCAGTCTGCCCGCCGCAACTTCAAATTGCCAGATTACACGGCAGCGTTTTCTATTGATATTGAAAAATTGCAGGAAAATCTGAGTAAAAATCAGGACTATAATTACCAGCCGTTAAGTCGATTCCCATCGACCGCCAGAGACATTTCATTGAAAATGGATTCGAATGTTGACTATGCGAAGGTTTATGCTTGCGCTGAAGAAGTTGCGAGAAAACACGGTGAGCTACAAATTGACATAACGCCGATTGCGATATATCAGCCAAAAAATGACGATTCGACAAAAACTGTAACTTTGAATGTAAAGTTTACGAGCGCCGAGCGGACGCTGGAAGACAGAGACACTGCGCCGATTATTGAGGAGATTGCCGCTATGGCTGCGGAAGAATTTGACGCCGCTCAGGTTTAATGTGATTTGTTGCGCTTGATAAAAATTGCTATAATTGAAAGGTAAATAAAGGAGGAATATGGCAACTACAAAAGGCCAGAGAATAGGTATTTGGGTTATTGCCGGCATGATGTTTTTGGGGACCGTTGGCGGATTTGTCGCTATGATGGTAGCGCCTGGAAATGAAGCCAAGGACCAAGCCGCGCTTAAGAAAGCTCAGGATGAATACACCAAGGCTACTGACGAGCGAAAAAAGAAAGTAGAAGCTCAGGCTAATGAATTGAGTCAAAAATATTACGGCAAGTTTTCTGAGTTTAGCTCACGAGTTGGTGTGTTTGAAGCCGGTGACGTGAAAGAGCTTGTTAAGGAAGATTTGGTTGAGGGCGAAGGAGCCGAGGTTAAGGACGATACTAAATTGGCTGTTTATTACATTGGTTGGAACGCTAAGGGTGAGATTTTCGATCAATCAATCGCTGACGGCAAATTGAAAGCTCCGCTCAATATGGATGGCCCGGCAAATACTGCAGTCATTCAGGGTTGGAAAGAGGGTTTGATTGGTATGAAAATTGGCGGCGTGCGTGAATTAACAATTCCAGCCAACAAGGCTTATGGCGACAAAGCTCAGGGCGATAAAATTCCTGCAAATTCTCCACTTAAGTTCGTGGTGATGGCTATTGAAAAGCCAGCCGATATTCCAGAGCCAGAAATGCCAGAAGTGATGAAGCAATATTATCGATCGCGAGGTTTCAATGTCTAAAGATGTTATTATTGTTGGCGCTGGTCCAAGCGCGTTAACGGCGGCAATTTACTTGTCGCGCGAAGATGTCGACACGACGTTATATGAGCGTGGCGTAGTCGGCGGAATGGCGGCGATTACTGATCAAATTGACAATTATCCTGGATTTGCCGAGGGCGTTACGGGAATGAAATTGGCATCTGAATTGCAGCAACAGGCGGAGCGATTTGGTGCGAAGATTGAATATGGCGACGTGACGGAATTGAAGCAAGTTGATGGCGAGTTGGAGCTGACAATTGACGGTCAATCTGTCCGCGCGAAGTCAGTTTTGCTAGCGACTGGCTCGAATTACCGCAAATTAGGTGTTCCGGGCGAAGATGAATTATATGGTCGAGGCGTGCATTACTGTGCGACTTGCGACGGTGCGTTTTATCGTGATAAAAATCTAATCGTTGTCGGCGGTGGAAATTCTGCCGTGCAAGAGGCGATATTTTTGACGCGATACGCTAGTCACATTGATCTGTTGGTTCGCAGTAAATTGCGCGCCAGTGACATTTTGCAAAAAGATTTGCAGAAGTATGTCGATGATGGAAAAATTACCGTTCACATCGGTGCAACGACTGATGAAATTATTGTCAAGGACGATAAGTTTTACGGCGTTAAATCGACCCAAAACGGCGAGCAGAAAGAATTTACCGCTGATGGATTATTCGTATTTATTGGGCTAATTCCGAACACGCAATTCCTGACAAACTCGGATGTTGAGTTGGATTTAGGCGGACACATCATTACTGACGAACATCTGCACACTAATATTCCTGGCGTTTTTGCTTCTGGCGATGTACGCTCGGGGGCAACTATGCAAATCGCTTCGGCGGTTGGTGAAGGCGCAGTAGCTGCGGTGCAGATTCGTGAATATTTACAAGGAAAAGCTAGAGAGGAGTAAAAAATGGCAGATTTTAATCAAATTTTAACACCTGGTGACGTCGAAGGCGGCATCGTAAATGTAGTTGTTGAGATTCCACAGGGATCAAGTCATAAAATTGAGTGGAATCGTGAGCTTGCAGTGATGCAGTTGGACCGTGTTGAGCCAGCTATTTTTGCAAAGCCAACAAACTACGGTTTCATTCCACAGACTTTGGACGAAGATGGCGACGAACTGGACGCGCTAATTATCACCGATGAACCGTTGACAACCGGTATTTTTATGGAAGCAAAAGTTATCGGCGTGTTGGAATTTGTTGACGACAATGAAGTTGATGACAAGGTTATCGTTGTGCCAGCCGACGACCGAAACACGGGCAATGCAATCAACTCACTAGAAGACCTACCTTCACAATTGTTGAAACAAATTGAACACCACTTCAGTCACTACAAGGATTTGAAGAAGCCTGGCTCAACAGTAGTCAAGGGATTTGGCGACGTAGAAAGGGCAAAGCAAATTATCCGCGAGTCAATTACTCGTTGGAACGAAAAATAAATCACGTTTGATCATTGATTAAAACTGGGAGACTGGCGAGCGTTACTTGTGTCGGAAGAACGAGGAAACGCCGCCGGTTAATTGTTGTAAGATGCCGTTTGAGCGGGACAATTGTAAGCGCAATTTGTCTTTGGCGTGTGGTGTGATTATGACGTCTCGCCAATCTGGTTTCGGGTGAGCGGATTTACTAGTTAAGACTTCAATCGTGTCGCCGTGCCTCAATTTGTAATTGAACGGCTTCATTACGCCATTGATCTTAAATCCGCTTGCGCGCGCCGCGATGTCGGAGTGAATTCGGTAGGCATAATCCAAAGGGAACGCTCCGCGAGGCAAATCATAAATATCGCCCTTTGGTGAGTACACGAAAATCCTATCAGAAAACAGCTTCATTCGGAATTTGTTGGAGTCGAATCGCTTTCCTTCGCTAATTAAGGCAGCAGCCTCCTGAAGTTCGCGAATCCACGACAAATCGGCTGGCATAGTTCCGATTTTCCCCTTTTTATAGGCGTCGGTCAATTTTTGCTCATTATAATGGAAGCTGGCGGCCAAACCACGCTCGGCGTATTCGTGCATTTCTTTGGTTCGAATCTGGAATTCAACAATTTGCCCACTTGGCGTTTGTACGGTTGTGTGAAGACTTTGATAGCCATTTGGTTTTGGATTGGCAACGTAATCTTTAATCCTCTCGTACATCGGCTGATACATATCGTGTAAAATTCCCAGAACCAAATATCCAGTTGATAAATCGTCGACAATTATCCTCAGGGCAATCAAATCATAAATCTTATCAATATCACCAACTTTGTCCAATTTCTTAAACAGACTATAAACGCTCTTAACACGCCCGTCCATCTGAAAAACTAGCTTTTCCGCCTTCAGTCGCGCTTCAACTTCGCGGCGAACGTGATCTAATTTTCGTTGCGATTTTTTCAGTCGACTGTCCATTAAATTTTTGGTTTCTTGAAAAGCTTTCGGCATCAAATATCTAAAGCTTAGCTCCTCCAATTGAACGCGAACTCGCCCCATATTTAAGCGGTCGGCCAGCGGCGCAAAAACTTCAATCGTCTCTCTGGCAATTTTTTTCTGCTTTTCTGGCGTCATAAATTGTAGTGTTCGCATATTATGTAGGCGGTCGGCTAGCTTGATAATTATCACGCGCACATCTTCGCCCACGGCAATCATCAACTTGGTCAAATTATCCTTCGTGTGTGGCAAATAACTATCCAGGTTTCGCATTCCAGCGCGAGCTTGTGAAACTTTAGTTACGCCATCCACCAGAAACGCCACATCGCGCCCAAACAAACTCTCCAAATCGTCTAAAGTTGCGTCAGTATCTTCAACGGTGTCGTGCAGAACTCCCGCCACGACCGTATCGATGTCCATACCCCATTCAATTAGAATTCCTGCCACCGCCAATGGGTGATTAATGTATGGTTCGCCACTTTTGCGCTTTTGTCCAGCGTGCTTTTCCGTGGCGTAATCGATTGCGCTTGCTAAAACTAATACTGGCACTTCGTCGTATTTTTGTTCAGCAATTGACAATAACTCTTCGCGCGTCATATTTATATTATACAACTTTGTAGTATAATTAAGAAAAGCTAAAGCGAAAATATCTAACAGGGAGGGCGATATGGCTGTAACGAGAATAGCAATTAACGGCTTCGGGCGAATCGGACGCAATGCGTTTAAGATTGCTAACGAGCGAAGCGACTTGGAAATTGTCGCGATCAATGATTTAACTGACACGAAAACTTTGGCGTATTTGTTGAAGCATGATAGCAATTACGGTGAGTACGGACGTCAAGTTGATTTTACGGAAAACGAGCTGATTATTGAGGGCAAGTCGGTTAAGGTGTTGGCTGAGAAAGATCCAGAAAATCTGCCGTGGCGAGATTTGAATATTGATGTGGTGATTGAATCGACGGGATTTTTCACCGATAAAGATGGCGCGGGCAAGCACTTAACGGCTGGCGCAAAGCGTGTGGTTATCAGCGGTCCGACGAAGTCTGAGGGAGTCGATACAATTGTTCTGGGAACTAACGACGACAAGGTGAAAAACGCGACGCCAATCGTGTCTAATGCTAGCTGTACGACCAATTCTTTGGGCGCGGTTATGGCGATTTTGGATGCGGAGTTTGGCGTTGAAAAGTCAATGCTAACGACGGTGCATAGTTATACGGCTAGCCAAAAGCTTCAGGATGCGCCATCCAAGGATCTTAGAGAAGGTCGCAACGCTGCCGAAAACATTGTCCCGACTACGACTGGCGCCGCAATTGCTGTAACTAAAACCTTGCCGCAGCTAACCGGAAAATTTGACGGACTTAGCGTGCGCGTACCGACTCCAGTAGTGTCGCTTAGTGACGTGACGGCGCTTCTTAGGAAAGATGTGACTGTCGAGCAGGTAAATGATGCGTTCAAAAAAGCCGCCCAGAGTAATTTCTATCAAGGCATTTTGGGCGTTTCTGAGGAGCCTTTGGTGAGTCGCGACTTCATTGGCAATTCGTATTCTGGAATTGTCGATCTTCCGTTGACGAAGGTAGTTGGTGGTAATTTGATCAAGGTTATGGTCTGGTATGACAATGAGTGGGGCTATTCTAATCGCCTGGTCGAGTTGGTAGCAGATGTTGGATACTATCTTAAACGTAGCGAATAATTACACATAATTTCCTATGAAAATAGTCCGCCGAAAACGTGCTCAAGCTGAAACTGGATAATTCAACCCAGGAAACGCGGAAATTGCGTCTCAACTCAGATTGAACCAGTTTTCAGCGAGCTATTTTCGTGCGGGCGTTAACCGCCCACGCTCAACCCTCCTTGTTGCTCCTCCCCGCTCGCAGCGGGATGGCTAACAAGCAGATAAGGGCGAGCAACTCAACGCTCTGCCAGAACGACAGAGCGGGGATGGAGGTGAGACCGGAGCTGTGCAGATCTCCGGTCAAGAAGACTACTCCCCAGGCGATCACCGAGATCATGATCGCCCAAAACACTATGCTGATGGCGACTGTCGCCGCCAGCATGACGACAAATGAGGTCTTCCTCATTTTTTCACTTCCTTTCAAAGGCGAAGCTCAAAGCTAAAGGGCGACTTCCGCCCTAAAACTCTGAGCAAAAGTTAATCTACTTATATCACACCAGCCACAAGATGTCAATACTTTTTGTCAAATAGCTACACCCTACCTCTGATAAAATACCTAACTTTTCCTTGCAAAAATCACCGAAAACGCTTATACTAAAATTATGAAAATCTACCTCGGATCTGATCATCGCGGTTTTATGTTGAAAGAAAAAGTTTTTGCCTATTTGGTTAAGAATGGCTATGACGTTCAAGACGTCGGCGGTGTAGAATTAAATCCTGATGACGATTTTCCGCAATTCGCACAGGCGGCGGCGTTGAGGGTCATTGGTGATGATAGCAAAGATCCGCGCGCGATATTAATTTGCGGCGGCGGTCAAGGAATGTGTATGGCGGCGAACCGATTCAAAGGAATTCGTGCCAGCGTGATTTGGGATGCGTTTGAGGCGAAAATGACGCGCCAAGATAACGACTCAAATGTTTTATGTTTGCCAGCGCGAGTTTTGGAAGATAACGAGTCTGCTTGGAAGGGAATTGTGGAAACGTGGCTAAACACTCCTTATGCGAATGCCCCGCGATTTAATAGGCGTAATGCGCAATTGGATGAATTGTCATGAGTAGCTCTGTAATCGCACCAGCAATTTTGGCGGAAAATGCCGAACAATATAAAGAGCAGGTTAATAAAATAACTGGGCTTGTTGAGCGTGTACATATTGATATATCTGATGGTGAGTTTGCACCAACACTTACTGTTGGCATTCCTGAATTGTGGGCGCCGGAGGGTTGGATGATTGATATTCACGCAATGGTTAATGATGTTGCTGAGTATGTTCCGAAGTTGATTGCCTTAAGACCTCATATGATTATTATTCACGCGGAGGCGACGGGAGACGTGAAGACTGCGCTTATGCAGATTCGTCAAGCTGGAATTATGGCGGGATTAGCGCTACTAAAGCCGACAGTGCCACGAACCGTTGAGGAATTGATAAAAATAGCAGATCATGTAATGATTTTTAGCGGTGAGCTGGGGCGATTTGGCGGAACTGCTAGTTTGATGCAACTAGAAAAAATACGACTCATTAAGGCTATTAATCCAAATGTAGAAATCGGTTGGGATGGTGGAGTGGCGGTAGATAATGCGTATAGTTTGGTTCAGGGCGGCGTTAACGTTTTGAACGTTGGCGGCGTTATTCAGAAATCGTCAGATCCGCGCACTATTTTCTCCAGATTGCAACAGGAGATTAATAAAACGAGCGTGCTTTAATGGATGTCGACCAGATAGCGAAATTGAAGAAAATATCGCAACAGCTGCGAAAGTCTGTTATTCGTGAGCTATCCGAGGCTGGCTCGGGTCATTCGGCTGGCTGCTTGGGCTTTGCTGACGTTATGGCGGTTTTGTATTTTCACGCCATGCGACTAGATTCGGAGAATCCTACTTGGGAAGATCGGGACGTTTTCGTGATGAGCAATGGGCATTATGCGCCACTTTTATATGCCACGTTGGCGGAGCGAGGATTTTTCGATAAAAAAGAGCTGGCTAATTTGCGAAAATTTGGCTCCAAGCTTCAAGGTCATCCAGAACGCGGTAGCCTGGCGGGAATTGAAACGACTAGCGGTCCTCTGGGGTGCGGTCTGAGCCAAGCGGCCGGTATGGCGTATTCATTGCAATATTTAGGTGGTAATTCTGAGCGATTCGTTTACTGCAGTTTGGGTGATGGCGAGCTGGATGAAGGGAATATTTGGGAAACGGCGATGTTTGCGAAAAAATATAATCTGTCGAATTTGATTGCGATTGTTGATAGAAATAATATTCAGATTGGTGGCGATACGGAAAAGGTGATGCCGCTAGGGGATTTGGCGGACAAATGGCGAAGTTTTGGCTGGGATGCGCAGGAAATTGACGGGCATGATCATTCGGCGATAATTCAAGCGATTGATAAGGCGAAGAATTCTCGGCAGTCGAGCGTGATAATTGCGCATACAGTTCCTGGTCGTGGTGTTGATTTTATGGAATACGATTACCGTTGGCATGGAAAATCTCCAAACGCCGAGGAAGCGGAGCGGGCGCTTGCTCAATTGAGTGAAGGAGGCGGTGAATGAGTTTCTTAATAGAAAATTGGCAGAATTTAGAACTTGCGGCAATTCGCGTTGGTTTTGGCGAAGGCTTGGTGGATATTGCGAAGAAAAATAATTTGGTGGTGGCGCTGAGTGCGGATTTGATGGAGAGTGTTGGCTTTGGTAAGTTTTACGAGGAAATCGGGAAGCCGCGGGCAATTGAAGTTGGCGTGGCGGAGCAGAATTTGGTTACCGTGGCGTCTGGGTTGGCGGCTATGGGAAATGTTCCGTTTGCGGCTAGTTATGCGGCGTTTAGCCCGGGTCGCAATTGGGAGCAGATTCGAACGACTATTTGCCTTAATAATCAGCCGGTCAAGCTGGTGGGTTCTCATGCGGGGCTTAATGTTGGTCCGGACGGTGCGACGCATCAAATGTTGGAAGATATTGCGCTGATGCGAAGCTTGCCTAATATGGTGGTTTTGGCGCCCGGTGATGCCAATGAGGCCAAGCTAATGGCGGCGGCAATGGCTGGAGATAAACGCCCGAATTACGTAAGATTGCCAAGAGAAAAAACGCCGTTATTCTTAAACCAATCTACTTTTGAGATTGGAAAAAGCTACACGCTGAGGTGTGGTAAAGATGTTGCTTTGTTTGGAACTGGTGTGATGACTTATCAATTGTTGTTGGCAGCAGAAAAGCTTGCGAATGAATATGACATTCAGGCGGAAGTGATTCATTTTCCGACGATCAAGCCGCTGGACGAGGATGCTGTGCTTGATGCGGCTCAAAAATGCCAAGCCGTCATTACGGCGGAAGAAGGGCAGATCGCTGGTGGATTTGGCTCAAGCGTGACAGAAGTTCTTAGTGAGAATTTGCCGGTGAAGATGAAGCGAATTGGCGTTAATGACGCGTTTGGAGAGTCGGGCAAAATGTCTGAATTGTGGAAAAAGCACGGCTTGGATGTCGATTCAATTGTTTGTAGTGTTGTTGATTTTCTCCAGTGAAAAACCCGCCAGGAGCTACTGCCAAGATCTAATTAAAGACCTCAAAGCAAGTAGTTCTGGCGGGTGTGTGTTATCCACGGTCACCCTCGGAGTTGTCTTCGGGGTCGTAGGTGTGATAACTGCTGTGGCGTCTCATCCCGTAGATAAGTACGAGGAATGTGACACTCAACGCTAAGAACGTCAGTGCCTCTGGCAGCCCGTAGGCTACGTAAAAGTAGTCTAGTGTTGCCAACCATGCTATGTATAGTAGGACGATGGCAAATAAGAGTATTTTTCCTGCGAAGGCAGTTATCTTAACTACAGGGTGCATTTTTTTCTTCCTTTCTGAGAAGAAAATGCTCAAGACCAAAGGGCTCTTTCGCCCTTAGGGGTAAGCCTTGGGCAAAAGCCATTTTATATTATCACTAATTACGCAAAATGTCAATTCTCTTGGCATAGCGGGCGGTAATTGATATAATTACCATAAGTATTTTAGGGGGCAGTATGGGATTATCGATTTCAGAGATTCGGAAAAACACGACGCGGGCGCGTCATTTAATGCAGCGAACACGAGCGCAACGCTTTGCGGTTGGGGCATTTAATATTGACAATCAAGAGACGTTGATTGCGGTGGCGCGGGCGGCACAAAAGCTCCAATCGCCAGTGTTAGTTGAGGTTTCTGACGCCGAAGTGAAGGCTATGGGTCTAGAGAACGTCCGTGATTTGGTGGACAATTATAAAGCTGAGTACGGAATTGAAATGTACTTGAATTTGGACCACGGTCCGACAGTTGAAGGCTGTAAGCGAGCGATTGACGCTGGATATGAGTTTATACATATTGATATTTCTCAGGCGAATCACAATGCTTCGGATGAGGAGATTATTGCCAAAACTCGTGAAGTTGTTGAATACGCCAAGTTTACTGGCGCGCTAGTGGAATCTGAGCCGCATTATTTTGGCGGGAGTTCAAATGTTCATACGGAAGATATAAATTACGAGGAAATAAAAAAGACTTTCTCTACACCAGAGGGTGCACGTGCGTTTGTCGAGGCGACTGGAATTGACACTTTTGCGGCGGCGATTGGCAATTTGCATGGCAAATATCCAGTTCCGAAAGTGTTGGATTTGGATTTGTTGGCTGACATTCGTGAGGCGATTCATTGCCAGATTTCGTTGCACGGTGGGTCTGGAACTCCACTGCATTATTTTGAGGATGCTGCGAAAATTGGCGTTTCTAAAATCAATATCAATTCTGATATGCGCTATGCTTTCCGAACGACTTTGGAGAAAACCTTGCGAGAAAATCCAAATGAGTACGCTATCGTTAAATTAATGCCGCCAGTTTATGCTGCTGTACAGGAAGTGGTGGAATCAAAGATTAAGGCATTTAATTCCGTGCGAAAGGCGGTGGTTTAATGGCAAAAATCATCACCGTTGGTGCGGCGATTCAAGACGTATTTTTAAGTCAATCAGACGCACTGACGCCAGTTTGCGAGAGTCCAGAACACTGTTTTGCGCGGTTGGATTTGGGGGCAAAGGCTGATGTAAACCAGATTCATTTCTCGACTGGTGGTGGAGCTACAAACGCCGCGGTAACGTTTTCCAGGCAAGGGCATTATGCTAGTTTTATGGGAGCAATCGGTCATGATCCAGCGGGGCAAGCGGTAATTGCAGATTTGGATAAGGAAAATATTGACACGCATTTGGTGAGGTATTCGCCAAAATATAGCACGGGATATTCAGTTTTACTATTAGCCTCAAATGGCGAGCGGACAATTTTAACATACCGCGGAGCTTCAACGCATTATCATGAGGCAGATTTTGATTTGTCTGAAGAGGACGCGGATTGGCTATACGTTTCAACTTTGGCGGGAAATATGCCGATGCTTCATAAATTATTCCAGCAAGCCAAACGTCGCGATATGAAAATCTGTTTTAATCCTGGAAAGAAAGAGCTTGTACAAAAGGATAAATTGTTGGGATTATTGCCTGATGTTGATGTTTTAACTTTGAACAAAGAAGAAATGCAGCAATTGGTGTCTGGCGAGGATTTGGAGGCCTTGGTCAGAAGAGGCTTGAGATTAGTTCCGGTCGTTTTAGTGACGGACGGCGTAAACGGCTCAATTGCAAGCGACGGAAAAACCATCGTGCGAGCGCTAATGTACGACGACAGGCCGTCAATCGACAGAACTGGCGCTGGAGATGCGTTTGCGTCGGGATTTTTGAGCGAATGGGCGCGAAGTGGCAATTTGAAAAACTCTGTAATTATGGGCAGCGCGAATGCTAGTTCGGTGGTTATGAAAATTGGAGCAAAGGCTGGAATTTTATATGCTGGCACAGTGCTTCATGCTATGCCAATTCAAGAAAGGGAAATATAATGGCGCAAAATTTGGGAAAATTGTTGGGCGGTGACGTAAAAAAGCGTCGAGCATTAACCGAGCTCAGGCAGATGACTAGGGACGATAGTGATGTGCGATTGATTGCGGAGATATTGGCTAGAGCACACTCGATTATTCGATCTCTAGGTCTGGATCCGTCAAACGCTACGGCAGAAGAAATTTATCAATCACTAATGGCTATTGCGCCGAAAGTGGACAAATGGGCGCCGTTTAAGGCTTCCGAGTGGGTGCTTTTGGACGTTGATGGGCAAGTGATTTCGTTTAATCCGATTGACATTATAAATAATTATCACTGCCAGTTACCTCTGGGAAAGCAGCAAACAACGTATGGCAAGCGAGGTCTGGGGTTTGAGATTACGCGCCGATATAAAAACCACCCGCGCACATATAATCCAGCCGTAGAGCGAGTGGTTTGCCAGGGTGGAATTTGTTGGATTGAGCCGAAACCTAAGAAATAATTATCGGTCGCAACAAGTTCGCTGATTTTTAATTAAATTAACCACCTCTGGAATATCTTCGGTAATTGTGTAGATTTTTTCATCGCCGTCAGAAATTAACTTGTTTGGAAGCATATTTTCGCGCACAAAATCGTCCCATTTGCCCCAGAATTTTTTATCAAATAAGACAATCGGCACGGGCGCCATTTTCTTGGTTTGCGTCAATGTGATAATCTCACAAATTTCATCCATTGTGCCAAATCCGCCAGGGAAACAAACGTACGCGTCAGCCAGAAGCGTCATAACGATTTTGCGTGGCGCGAAGTGAGTGAATGCGAACGAATCTGTCGTGTAGCTGTTTAATGATTGCTCGTGTGGCAAGCGAATGTTGAATCCGACTGATTTTCCGCCAGCTTCCATGGCGCCGCGGTTTGCTGCTTCCATAATTCCACCACCGCCGCCGGTGATAATTGTGTAGCCTTCTTTAGCTAATTGAAATGCTAAATCTTTGGCTTTTTGGTAATATTCGTTATCTTCAGTTATCCTGGCTGATCCAAAAAAAGTTACGGTTTTATGATATTTTTGGAGAATTTCATAGCCGGCATGAATTTCGTCATCGACTTTTCCTAATCTGAACATCGCAGCCTGAAGTTGCAGTTCGCGCGGAATACAAACATTTTTCGGTGTCATCATTATCCTTTTTATTTTATGATTTTAACTTTATTACTATATCATAAAATACCTATGGTTACAATACGTTGACGGCAAATAATCCATCATATACAATCAAAGCATAATCTAAATGGAGGTTCTATGGAAAATAAATCAACAACAAACAAGTGGCTGATCGTTGTGGTGGTTATTATGGGTATAATTATCGTAGCTATGGCGACATGGATAATTGCTGGTGCTATGCATAAAGATAAGGATTCTAACTCTTCGGTAAAAAGCAGCCAGACAAAGAAGGATTCATCTGATTCAATAGAAAAAACGCGTGGTGAAGGCGAGGAGCCATCAAATGAGGCGAAGAAAGAATATAAAGATTTCCGCACCAAGGGCGACGGTACAGGTATTCGCTTAACTTCAGCGAGCGATGTCGATAAGTTGGATATTGATAGTTCTTTGAAGAAGTTCTTGAAGTCTAAGGTCGGTCAGCCAATTCCAGAACGTGAAGGTTCTGTGTATGAGCCAATCATTGACCGTGCGTATGGAAAATATGCGGCAGTATATGGATTGACGAACGCCTATACCATTATCGGACCAAAGAACGGCACTGGTGAAATTGCAATTGTTGCGGGCACGCAGCAAGGCGGTATGCCGTGCTCAGACTTGAAGTCTGCGTCGGTTCCGAGCCGCTTGGTTGACGGCAAATGTGAAGTTTCTGGCTCGTCTCAAACTTATAGTCAAGACTAGTTTTCGTAAATATAGTAAAATAGAGAGGTGAATAAATTTCGCCTCTCTTCTTCATATCAGCCCACGGGCGATCAGCCGCGAGCAATTGCTCAGTTGGTCGAGGGTTTGGAAAAAGGTCAGCGCGAGCAAACTTTGTTGGGTGTGACTGGTTCAGGTAAGACGTTTACGATGGCGAATATTATCGCTAAGCGCAATGTGCCGACGCTGGTTTTGGCTCACAATAAGACTTTGGCGGCGCAACTTTTTTCTGAGTTTAAGGAATTTTTTCCGGACAATGAAGTCCACTATTTTGTTAGCTATTTTGACTACTATCAGCCAGAAGCGTACATCGCTTCGAGCGACACCTACATTGAAAAAGATTCGAAAATCAACGACGAGATTGATCGGCTTAGACACGCTGCGACTTCTGCGCTGCTTACGCGCCGCGACGTAATTATCGTGGCGAGCGTGAGTTGTATTTACGGAATTGGTTCGCCAGAAACTTACGCTGATATGGCTATTAAATTGACCGTTGGCGAACGTCGAGTTCAGGACAAGTTTATTCGTCTGCTAACCGACATTCAGTATAAACGCAATGACATTGATTTTGCGCGCGGAACTTTTCGGGTGCGCGGCGATGTCGTGGATATTTTTCCAGCGGGTCAAGACACTGCGGTTCGCGTGGAATTTTTTGGCGATGAAATTGAGCGGCTGACGAAGATTGACCCTTTGACTGGCGAGATTTTGGATCGGCCAGACCAATTGACAATTTTCCCGTCCAGCCACTATTCGACGCCACGTGAGCGAATTGAAAAAGCGATTGTTGGGATTGAAAATGAGTTTAGCCAACGACTGAAATGGTTTGAGGATAATGGCAAGTTTTTAGAGGCGCAAAGGCTAAGTCAGCGTACCAAATATGATTTGGAAATGCTGAAGGAAACTGGTTTTGTGAAAGGGATTGAGAATTATTCGCGCTATTTGACCGACCGAGAACCTGGCGAGCAGCCTGCGACTTTGATTGATTATTTTCCGGACGATTGGCTGCTTTTGATTGACGAATCGCATATGACATTGCCGCAAGTTCGGGGAATGTACAACGGTGATCGCGCCCGTAAGGAAGTTTTGGTTGAGCATGGATTTCGTCTTCCGAGCGCATTGGACAATCGTCCACTTCGATTTGACGAGTTCAATCAGCATATTCATCAGGCAATTTACGTTTCCGCCACGCCGGGAGATTATGAACTTTCTCACTCGCCAAAGCCAGCTGAGCAGCTTATTCGACCGACTGGGTTGCTTGATCCGCCGATTGAAGTTCGACCGACCGACGGGCAGATTGATGATTTGATGGAGGAAATTCGCCAGACGATTACGAAAGGTCATCGCGTGTTGGTGACGACACTAACCAAGCGAATGGCGGAGGACTTGAGCGCTTATTTGACGGAAAACGGCGTGAAGACGGCATATTTGCATAGCGAAATTGATACGCTGGAGCGTGGCGATATTCTGAAAGATTTGCGACTTGGGACGTATGATGTGCTGGTTGGGATTAATCTATTGCGCGAAGGTCTGGATCTTCCAGAAGTCAGTTTGGTGGCAATTATGGACGCCGACAAGGAAGGCTTCTTGCGTAGTGAACAGGCGCTAATTCAGACGATTGGACGAGCGGCGCGGCACGTTGATGGGCGAGTTATTATGTACGGCGACAATGTTACGGATAGCATGCGTCGAGCAATTGACGAAACAAATCGACGTCGGGCGATTCAGCAAAAATATAACGAAGAACATAATATTACGCCACAAACTATTCAGAAGAAAATCGACGATGGTTTGCGCTCGATTATTCCGCAAAAAGAATCCGATAAAAAGTCAAAGCTCAACCTGAAGAAAATTCCAAAAGACGAATATCCGGCTTTGATTAAAGATCTGACAGCGCAAATGGAATTGCATAGCGCCAATTTGGAGTTTGAAAAAGCGGCAGAACTTCGTGATTTAATTGCAGAAATTCGTCATACGATGTAGAATAAAAATATTATTAGATTAGGAGGGATTATGGCAACAAAAGAACAACCACAGCCAACAAACGTCGCGCAACCAGAAATGCCGATGCAACCAAATGCTTATCAAGCATATCCACAATACGCATATGAAGACCCAAATAAAGGCAAGGCAAAGATGCTAACCTTGGAATACGCTTTGGCAATGGGTTCAGCGATTATTTCAATCATGTTGCTGATTGACATCATAACTAAGGTGTTTGGTTTGTGGACGAATTCAACATCGATGTTATTAAGAAGTGTTGGCGGATTTTTCGCCCCATCAATGGTAACTCAAGGAACGGGAATTATTGCGGCGTCAGTATTTGCTGTGCTTTTGGCTGTATTGTCACTAGTTCTATTCTCACGCGTATCAAAAGCTGTTCCAGAGCGTGAAGGCTACACAAAGCGAACAGCTTACAAATTAGTAACTTACGGCGGTTTGGCGGTTTTGATTATTCCAGCCGTTGACTTGGTTGCTCGATTGGTGAGTATTTTGATCAACTCATTGCTATTTATCGGCGTTGGTGACGGCGGCGAATTCTATAAGAGTTTGTACTTGGGTGAATTCTTGCCATACGCATTAGCTCTTGCAATTGTTGCTACTAGCGCTTACTTCATTTGCCAAATTGTCAAAGGACGCAACATGTCAAAGGCTTTGTCCTTGATGTTGATCGTGGCTTCTTCTGTCGTATTATTAACTGGCGCCATCACAATCGCTGTTAAAGCACACGACACGGGTAGCTCAGTAAAGACTATTCCATCAGATTACAGTCGCTACAAGAACTACCAAGATTACTCAATGTAATAAAACTTGGAAAAATAAAGTCGCTCACTTTGATGGGCGGCTTTTTTTAGTGGTATAATATTGATATGATAACTATTTCTACCAGCGATATTCAGCACTTGGCGAGTTTGAGTAGTCTGGCATTGACTGATGACGAAACCGACGGACTGCGCCAAGATTTGGAAAATATAATTGGCTATATTGAGCAGTTGGGCGAGCTTGACGTGTCGGGTGTTGAGCCGACTTATCAAGTTACGGGACTGAGCAATGTTTGGCGCGAGGATGAAGTTCAGGCGGGAATTCCTGTTGAGAAATTGCTTGATTTGGCGCCAGAAAAACAGAATAACCAAGTGAAAGTTCCTCAGGTATTGTAATGAGTAAGATTAGTGATTTTATCGGCAAGAGCGCGGTCGAGAACGTAAAAGAAGCGTTGCGACGAGCGCGTGAAATTGAGGAATATAATGCGCTGCTTAGCTTGACGGAAGAGCGTGCGCTGGAGCGAGCAGAAAAAGTTGATGCTGGCGAGATTTCTGGACGATTGGCGGGTGTGCCATTTGTTGTGAAGGACAATTTTTTGGCGTTTGGCGCGCCAACGACTGCCGCTTCAAAAATGCTAGAAAACTTTAATGCGCCATTGCAGGCGACGGCCGTTGAAAAATTGGAAGCGGAAGGTGCGATTTGCATCGGTAAGGCAAACTTGGATGCTTTTGCTCACGGTGGTTCGACGGAAAACTCGGCATTCGGTCCAACGAAGAACGCTGCAGATAAAACGCGAGTTGCTGGCGGATCATCTGGTGGATCGGCGGTAGTTACGGCGCTTGACGTGGTTCCGTTTGCGCTTGGTACAGATACTGGTGGTTCAATTCGTCAGCCAGCCAGCTTTAACGGAGTGGTTGGAGTTAAGCCGACTTACGGAGCGGTTAGTCGTTATGGCGTAGTGGCAATGGCATCAAGCACGGACACAATTGGCTGTTTTGCTACGAACGCAGAAGACACTGATTTGGTGATGGAAATTATGGCTGGTCGCGATGATAAGGATATGACGACTTTGCCTGATTTTTGGAATAATCAGCCAGAATTTGCAAAGAAAAAGATAGGTCTAGTCAGGCAGTGTATGACCGATGACGTGGACGCGGAAGTTCGCCAAAAAACGCTTGATTATGCGGAGAAATTGAAGCAGCTTGGCTACGAAATTGAAGAAGTGGATTTGAGTATGATGCAACATTCCCTGGCGATGTATTACATAATTGTGCCAGCAGAATTGTCCTCGAATTTGGCGCGATATGACGGCGTGCGATATGGTCATCGAGCAGCGGAAGTAAAAACCTTGGCGGAACTTTACGGTCGTAGTCGAAATGAAGGATTTGTGACTGAGAATAAGCGACGAATTATGATAGGAAGTTTCGTATTGTCAAGCGGATTCTTCGACGCTTACTATATGCAGGCTCAAAAAGCCAGGACGTTGTTGATTGACGAGTTTAAGAAGTTATTTACCGAATATGACGCGCTATTGATGCCGGTTGCGCCGACTCCTGCGTTTAAGATTGGGGAAAATGCTAGCGATCCGATAAAAATGTATTTGGCGGACATTATGACTGTGCCGGCAAGTTTGGCTGGACTTCCTGCGGTGGCCGCGCCAGCTGGAAATAGTGATGAAGGTTTGCCAATTGGCGTGCAGCTTATTGGCGATTACAAGTCAGACAAGAACTTGCTGAAGCTAGTCTCGGAAGTGGAGAAGATTTGATGGACGGATTGATATTCGCGATAGTTGTTGCGGCGTTGATTATCGGCGCCTTGTTGATGATTTTCATTCAATTAACTTCTCGTGGTCGCGGTCAAATTGACAAAGAAATGTACCAGAGGGTTTGGCGGCAAATTTTGCGCAATGTCGAAACCAGAAAATCGGAAAGTATGCAGATGGCGATAATGAAGGCGGACAAGTTGCTGGACAAAGCTATGCGCGACTGCGGCGTGGCTGGCGAAACGATGGGCGAACGTATGAAATCTCGCAAGGGATATTGGAGCGATGAAAATGGGCTTTGGGCGGCGCATAAATTGCGTAATCAAATTGCCCACGAAACTAGCGTAACGGTAACGGCGCAGAGTTTTCGTCGAGCTATGGCGAGTTTTGAACAGGCATTAAAAGATTTGGGAGCATTATAATGAGTGTATATGACGATTATGAAATGACAATTGGTATCGAATGCCACGTTCAGCTGGCGACAAAAACCAAGCTATTTAGCCCGGCTGACAATGATGCTCGTGACGCTGAGCCGAATACTAAGACGCATCAGATTGATTTTGGTTTGCCGGGGATGCTGCCGGTTTTGAATAAGCACGCCGTTGAGCTGGCGGTTTGTGCTGGAAAAGCTTTGAATTCGCCAATTGCGCACGTTAGCCGATTTGATCGAAAGCATTATTTTTATCCAGATTTACCAAAGGGCTATCAGACTTCACAGATGTATAATCCGATTATTTTGGCTGGATATGTCGATGCGCCGCTGGAAGATGGTTCTTTGAAACGCGTGCGAATTGATCATGCTCACATGGAGGAAGATGCTGGTAAATTGACGCATCATGACGGCTATTCGTTGGTTGATCTTAACCGCGCCGGCACGCCGCTGATTGAGATTGTTTCTGAGCCGGATATGCATTCAGCCGAGGAAGCCAAAGCTTACGTTTCGGAACTTCATAAATTGATGGTTTACGCGGGTGTAACTTATGGCAATTTGTACCACGGAAATATGCGATTTGATGTTAATATTTCAGTGGCAAAGAAGGGTGCGACAGAGCTTGGAAAGCGCGCAGAAATTAAGAATCTCAATTCCTTCCGCAGTGTCGAGCGAGCCGCTGAGTATGAGTTCAAACGCCAAGTCGATATTTTGGAACGTGGCGAAGAAGTTGTTCAGGAAACCAGAGGCTGGAATGATGACAAGCAAATAACTATTTCTCAGAGGTCAAAGGAGGACGCGCAGGATTATCGTTATATGCCAGACCCAGATATTCCGCCAGTTGTGCTGACTGACGAGGTGATTAATGAAATTCAATCCAAGGTGCCGATGCTTCCGGGTGAATATAGGGAAAAATGGAGCGCGCTAAACTTGGATAAATCTGTTATTAATTCGCTTTTGTCTAATCAGGATTACGCCCAGATTACATTGGAAGTTCAGGAAAAGTCTGGCGAAGCTTCTGCTAAGCGAGTCGCACATTGGTTTGCGAGCGCATTGACGGCTTCTGATGAAGATGACGCGCAAACAGACAATGAATCTACACGCGTGGCGGTTGATGATTTGATAGAATTGGCTGAAATGACAGAGAAGTCTGAAGTTTCCAGCACGAATGCGAAGGAGTTATTCAATGAGCTTCTGGCTGGCGCAAAAAATCCGCGCAAGCTTGCCGAAGAGAAGAATTTGCTGCAGGTTTCTGATGAATCGGCGATTGCTGCAATCGTTGACGAAGTTCTGAACGATCCAGCTTCGGCGGCTTCAATTGCAGATATTAAGGCTGGAAAAGATAAGGCTATTGGCTATTTGGTCGGGCAAGTTATGAAGAAGTCTAAGGGTCAAGCCAACCCAAGCCTTGCGCAAAAACTGATTCGCGAGAAACTTTAGAATTGCTGAAAATAATAGGGAATAGGAGCTGAAATATGAGAAAACCAACTAAGGCTATCATCGCCGCTGCCGGTTTTGGTACGCGATTTTTGCCGCAAACCAAAGCTATGCCAAAGGAAATGTTGCCGCTGATTGATAAGCCGATTATTCAATACGTCGTCGAGGAATTGGTCGAGGCTGGCATTAAAGATATCATTATTATCGGTAGCGCGAATAAGCGAGCAATCGAGGACCATTTTGACGAGCCGAATGAAGAACTTTTGGCTAATTTGCGCGCTGGCGGTCCTAAAAAACAGCCGTTCATTGACGCGGTGCAGAATTTGGCTGACATGGCGAACTTTATTTATATTCGCCAGAAAGGTCCGTACGGCAACGCAACGCCTTTGGCTTGCGCCTCTCATTTGATTCATCATGATGAGCATGTGATTTACACATTTGCAGATGACTTTATTGCGGCTAGTCCAAGTCGTTTCAAACAGATGATTGAGGCGTCAGAAAGCTTAGATGGAGCGGTTATGTCGTGTAAGAAAATCACCGATGACGCGGAGTTTGATCGTTATGGAGTCATTAATGGTCAAGGAGTAAAAGACGGCGTTATAAAAATGACGAATATCGTTGAAAAGCCGGGCAAGGAGAACGCGCCTTCTGATTTGGCGAGCGTTAGTAGCTATTTGCTTCCAGGTGAGATTTTCGGCTATCTAGACAAAGCCAAGGAAGAATTTGACGGCAACGGCGAGTTTACAATTCAGCCGATTATGCAGCAAATGATTGACGACGGATTTGATTTCTATGGCGTGGAGATTACGAACGGCACTTATTACGACACTGGCGACAAGTTGGAATATCTAAAAACAGTGATTGACTTTGGGCTGCGTGATCCTAACTTCGGCGATAAATTACGCGCTCATCTGGCGGATCGCCTAAAATAATGTATAATAAATAGCATGAACGGATTGCTTATTATATTAGTGATTTTGATGGTAATTTTTGTCATCATGATGATCGCTATGACAATTTCCATCATCAAATTAACGCGTCAAATTCGCCAAACTCAGCAGAACGTGGAGGCGATAAGCCAGAGAATTGCTAACTTAAATGGAATTGTAAGTACGGTTTCTATCGGCGTGGAGCTAGCCAAAAGCTTCGCTTCAAAAAGTGGATTTTTCTCGAAATTTTTTTCAAAGAAGAAGGTAAAAAAGAGTGAAAAAGTCAGCCAAAGAACAGCCAAATAAGCTAGTAAAAAAAGTTGTTCGTGATAACGAAAACGGTGCTCGTCGGGCGATTTTGGAGGATTTGTTCTTTGATTTTCATAAATCTCGCCACCAAGTTTACTGGGTGAATTTTGTTCGCGGAATTTTCTTTGGTCTGGGAAGTGCTTTGGGTGCGACGTTATTGATTGCGATATTGATTTGGATTTTGGGGCAATTTGCCGACATTTTCCCGCCGTTGGCTGATTTTATCAACCACTTGATTGAGACAATGCAACGTCGTCAATAGCGTGCTATAATTGTTATTAATGACTGAGGGGAAAAGCGAACAATCATCGTCGGCGGCTTTGAAGCCGTCAGATTTTGTGCATCTTCATAATCACACTTTTCATTCGGTGCTGGACGGATTGACTAAGATTCATGACTTGGTCGATAAGGTTAAGGAGCTCGGGATGGAGGCTGCCGCCGTAACTGATCACGGCACGATGAGCGGCATTTTGGACTATTATAAAACCGCCAAGAAAGCTGGCATTAAGCCGATTATCGGAATTGAAACTTACGTGGCGACTCGTTCTCGATTTGATCGTGATCCAGGTAAAGATAAGCAGCGTTTTCACTTGACCGTGCTGGCGATGAATAATACGGGCTTCCATAATTTGATGAAGCTGTCGACGCGCGCCAATCTGGAGGGAATGTATTATAAGCCGCGAATTGACCATGATTTGCTGGAGGAATTGAACGAGGGGCTTATTGTCCTGAGTGGTTGTGCGAGTGGTGAAATTGGTGTGGCGCTGAAAGAAGATGATTATGATCGCGCTCGTGATATTGCCAAGTGGTACAAGTCGATTTTTGGCGATCGTTATTATTTGGAGCTGCAGGACCACGGACACCCGAAGTCGAATACGCACTGGGATGTGCAGGCGAAGATCAACGAGGGCTTGATTAAGCTTTCAAAAGAGCTTGATATTGAAATGGTGGTGACTTGTGATGGTCACTATTTGACGCACGAATATCAAGACGCGCACGAGATTCTGCTTTGTGTTGGTACGGGATCGTATCTTAGTGATGAAAAGCGAATGAGCTTGAAGGATTTTGAGCTTCATTTGACGGATCCGCGCGATATTATTGATCACTGGGGCGAGGAATTTCCTGAAGTTATTCGTAACACGAAAAAAATAGCTGATCGCTGTGACGTTGAGATTGAGCTTGGGCGAATTCTTATTCCAAAATATCCATTGCCAGACGGCGAGAACGAACATTCGTATCTGCTTAGATTGACATATCAAGGTTTGTTGCAACGTTACAATGGAGCTTCGAAGGAGGAGGCTGAAAAGCTGGATCCTGACGAGATTATTCCGAAGCTGTCTGATGAGGTTCGTGAGCGCGCTGAGATGGAGCTTGGCGTGATGGGGAATATGGGCTATGAAGGTTATTTCTTGATCGTCCAGGATTTTATCAACTGGGGAAAATCTCAAGGAATTGTTTTTGGGCCTGGGCGCGGTAGCGCGGCTGGCTCGATTATTGCGTATGCGCTGAATATTACAGATCTTGACCCGCTGAAATATGGACTACTGTTTGAGCGATTTCTTAATCCTGATCGTATTTCTATGCCCGACATCGACGTTGATATTCAGGATACGCGTCGTGATGAAGTGATTGAATATTGTGCGAAAAAATACGGCGAGGATCACGTTAGTAATATCGCAACGTTCGGCAAGATGTTTGGTCGTATGGCAGTGCGTGATGTCGCCAGGGTTTTGGAAGTTCCGTACGCTGAGAGCGACCGCTTAGCGAAGTTAGTTCCGCCGCCAAGCCAGGGGCGACATATCCCGTTATCTGTGAGTATTAAGGAAGATGCGGACCTTCGGAATGAATATGAAAATAACCCGACTGCAAAGGAAGTTTTGGACTATGCGATTCAGTTGGAAGGGACGATTCGTAGCCACGGCGTTCATGCTTGTGGTGTGGTGATCGCGCCAGATACGTTGGTCAATTATATCCCGCTTGAAATGGCGCAAAAGGGCGTAGTAGCAACTCAGTTCCCGATGGGTGAAGTTGAAGAGTTGGGTCTATTGAAGATGGACTTTTTGGGACTTTCGAACCTTACGATTATCAATAACGCCATGAGGATTATCCGAAAAGCTTACAAGAAAGAAATTAATCTTTCGGAGTTGCCGCTTGATGATAAAAAGACCTATGAGCTGTTTCAGCGCGGCGACACGACTGGCGTATTCCAGTTGGAATCGGCGGGAATGAAGCGATATTTGCGCGGACTGAAGCCGACTACGTTTGAAGATATTATTGCTATGGTGGCTCTTTATCGTCCGGGTCCGATGCAGTTTATTGACAGTTTTATTAGGCGTAAACACGGCGAAGAGGAGATAACTTATTTGCATTCCGGGATGAAAAACTCGCTGAAAAATACTTACGGAATTTTGGTCTATCAGGAGCAGTTTATGCAGATTTCTAAGGAATGGTGTGGATTTACTGGTGGTCAGGCTGACACATTGCGCAAGGCTGTTGGTAAGAAAAAAATTGACTTGATGAAAAAGGTCAAGCCTGAATTTGTCGAGGGTGCGGTTAAAGTTGGTGGCGCAACTAAGGAAATTGCGGAAACTTTCTGGACTCAGCTGGAAGAATTCGCTAACTATTGTTTCAATAAGTCGCACGCCGCTTGTTATGGTTTGATCGCCTATTGGACGGCTTATTTGAAGGCACATTATCCTGACGCGTTTATGGCGGCGCTTATGACCAGCGACCATGATGACACTGATCGTCTGGCAATTGAAATCACCGAGTGCAAACACATGGGAATTAGTGTGCTTAGCCCTGATGTAAACGAGTCGTTCGTTGAGTTTGCAGTGGTGCCGAATGAGAATAAAATTCGTTTCGGAATGTCGGCAGTGAAGGGAGTTGGCGTTGGTGCGGTCGAAGAGGTTCTACGAGCGCGCGAAGATGGGCCGTTTACGTCGGTGGAAGATTTTGCCAAGCGTGTTTCGACCAGTAAATTTAATCGCAAGGCTTGGGAGTCGCTTATTAAATCTGGTGCATTTGATGATATGGGCGATCGATCTGATTTGCTTTTCAATCTGGATTCTATTACGTCATTTGCGTCCAAGCTCCAAAAAGAAGCCGCCAGCGGGCAGACTAATTTGTTTGGAATGTTGGGCGGCGATGATGCGGCGAGTGTCCAATCGACTCTTCATCTCCAGAAGGCTCCTGTGAAACACGACGATAAAGAGCGCTTGATGTGGGAGCGAGAATTGTTGGGGTTGTATATCTCGGCGCATCCGCTTGATAGGTATGAAACGTATTTGAGCGAACAAACTCAGCCGTTGACGCAATTAGTTCCCGAGTACGACAGTCGAATAATGACGGTCGGGGGAATTATTAGCACTGTTCGTACAATTGTCACAAAAAGCGGTTCGAAAATGGCGTTTGTGGGAATTGAGGACAAGTTCGGTGAGGGCGAGATAATCGTCTTTCCGAATCTGTATGAAAAAGTTGGAGCCAAGCTGGTTCAGGACGCAGTGATTCGAGTTTCTGGTAAAAATTCAGCTCGAGATCGTGACGGAAATTTGGGCAATGAAAGTAAACTAATTGCCGATGATATTATTGCGATTACGGACAACGATATCAATGACTATGAGTCGACTGGTCGTAAAATGGATGCGCCAAAAATTAGCTCTGCTGTAAAAAAAGAGCGCCGTGAAGCTTATCGTAATCAGAAAGATGGAGCTTCTCCGAAGTCTGCCGTAAAAAATGACGCCGCCAAACCACAACCAAAAACTCATTCGGCGCCTGTTAATGTTGCGCCAGAAATTCCCGCTTCAAAGTTATTTGTGTATATTAAAGACCCGAATGACCATTCGCGGTTAGTGAAAATGAAGTCTGTTTGCGGCGAGAATGCTGGCACGACTGACGTGGTTTTGGTGCTGGGCGAGAAAGAGAAATCAGCCATGCGTCTGCCGTTTAAAGTGGATGCCAATGACAATTTATTAAGTCAATTAAAAAACACTCTGGGTGAAGAGTGTGTAGTTCTAAAGTGATAGTTAGCCCGCTGACAGAGGCCTCAGCCGGAGCTGGTTGCTCTACGGCGGGCTAACTATCTGTCAGCGGGACTTGTCCCTCTTGAGTAAGCTCTGTTTCTCGTTAGATAGAGATAGACGACTTGTCGTCTGATTCGTGTAGCTTGCGTAGGCAAGCTACCGCTACATACAGACTACCTAACTGGAGTGCTCCTAACGTCAAGTTGACGCCAAGGCTGTTCATCATGGGCCCATACTGGGCCCAAAAATAAGAATATTCAGCTAAGATAAGAACTAAGGCCGCTAGGCCTAAGTTTAGCTTATCGCCCTTGTTGAAAAGATGATCAATCTTTTCCGCAAGGGATACTAGCTGAGACGATAAGCAGATCAACAATAGTTGAACCATGATAGCGAGCACGAACATCGTGCCGCACTCCTTTCCATCTAGGACTATAAAGGGCTGCTTTTGTTGGAATAATTCCCAACAAAAGCTATATATAAATCTACAATATTTATTTAATAAAGTCAAGCGGCGTGATAAAAATAAATTACCTTCAAATGAAAATAGCCCGCCAAGAGAGCTCCAGCTGAGACCGAAAGTCTCAAAGCAGCTATTTTCTGACAGGGAAGATTAGCCCAAATAGCGCAATTCCCGTTGCGACCGACACGTTGAATGATTCTTTTTGGCCGAACATCGGGATTTCTACAGTGAAGTCGCAATTGTCCAAAAGCTCTGGCGTGATTCCGTGAACTTCCTCTCCGAGTAGCAGCGCAAATTTTTCAGGTGGTTGAAATTCTGATAGCATCACGCTGTCTTTTGATTGCTCCAGCGCGATGATTGGCAAGTTTTCTGTTCGCTGATTTTCTTTAATCCAATCATTGATATCCTCGTAAAACTCAAACGGCACCAAACTTTCCGCACCCAAAGCGGTTTTATGAATTTGACTGGTGATTTTTTCGCGAATGTGCGGCAGGCGGGGATCTTCAGATCGAATTTCTCCATCGACAAGCGCGCAAGCGGGCGCCTTGCTGCATAAGCTCAATTCTGGATACGGCGTGTAGCCGCTAAGAATAATCTTTTTTATACCAAATCCTTCGGCTGTGCGAAAAATTGCCCCAACATTATGCGTCGAGCGAATATTGTGGACTAACAGAGTAATTTCTGGATTCATATCACTATTATATCACTCGTAAAACCGTAAGCTTTTTGGTATAATTTTCATATGGACGAAGATAAAATTCAGGCGCGACGCCGTGAGCAAGATGAGGAAGCTACTCGTCGTCGAGCGTCAATTTTAGGACTTCAATATCTTGATGGGCGGGAATTTGAAGAGACTTTACCTTTGCTTAAGGATGTTTTAACGATAGAAGAGATGTATAAAGGCAGGCTGGTTCCGTTAGCCTTTAACGAGGAAGACCAATCTTATCGATTTGGCGTTACGTCGCAAACTTCTGAATCGTTGATGAAGCGGATGCGAGATCAGTATGTTGAAAATGGCAAGCGAATCTTCTTCTTCTTAATTTCTGGTTCGGCGTTTCGGTCAATTATGCTTAGGTTTGATCCGCCAAAAAAAGTGATTTACGACAATATTGAAATTGCTAAGGAAGGTGATAGCGATACTCTGGCGCAGGTTACGCAGACTTTAGCTTCCGTAGGCACGAATGACGTGTTTAATTATTTGATTGACCAAGCAGATTTGTTGGGTGCGTCGGATATTCATATCGAGAACCAGCGCGAATCGATTCGAATTCGTATGCGTGTTGACGGAGCCTTGCACACGGTGGCGGAGCTTAGCAGGGATAGGTATCGAGTGATTATGGCGACTTTGGCGTCGCGTGCGAATATTTCTACCGCTTCCAGAGAGCCTCAATCTGGACATATGCAGCAGGAAATTCATAGAGATGGCGCATCGCATGTGCTGAATTTGCGTGTGGAGGCTGTGATGACGGTGTATGGCTTAGACTTGGTGCTTCGATTATTCAATTTTGACGAATCAATGTTGAACTTGGATCTCTTAAGTATTTCAAAGAAAGAGCGTGAGCAAATTGATGAAGTTATTTCTCATCCGCGCGGGATGTTGTTGATGGTTGGTCCAACTGGTTCAGGAAAGTCTACGACGTTATATAGCATTTTGAACGCTCTTAATACTCAGGATCGAAAGATTATTACATTGGAAGATCCTGTAGAAAATACGATTCCCGGGATTGCTCAGATTCCAATTGATACGACAAATGGACAGAAGTTTGCTGACGGTTTGCGCAGTGTTTTGCGTCTTGACCCAGATGTGGTGATGGTCGGTGAGATTCGCGATAATGAAACTGCGAAGACTGCGATTCAGGCGTCAATTACGGGACACTTGGTATTGTCTAGCTTCCACGCCAATTCGACTGCGGCGGCGTTTAGTCGTATGATCGACATGATTGGGCAAAACCCGATTTTTAGCTCGGCGGTTCGACTGGTGATTGCTCAGCGACTAGTGAGGAGATTGTGGGATGATAGCAAGGAAGAATATGAGCCAGATGAGGCGACTCGCAAGTGGGTGAAAGAAGTCTTGAAGGATTTGCCGGAGAATGTTGATTGCCCAGATTTGGATACGTTTAAGCTTTGGCGTGCAGTGCCGACAGATAACGTACCGTTCGGCTATAAGGGGCGAATTCCGGTAATGGAGCAGTTGGTTGTAAGCGAGAATATTCAGAAGTTCCTGCGCGGCGATGTTGAGGATGTTCATACGGAAGCGATTGAGAAGGCTGCAAAAGAAGATGGCATGGTGACGTTACTTCAGGCTGGCGTGCTGGCGGCTCTTCGTGGCGAAACAACATTAGAAGAAGTTAATAGAGTAATATAATTGACTTTATATCCATAAACTGATAAAATATTAGTTTATGAGCGAAAGACAACGGGATGGTTATGTTGTTAAAGGTGAACTATCTCATACAGAAGATCTTAATAAAAACTACATAAGTCAAATTATAGATTATGTAGAGTTTATTATTAAGCATGTAGAGTTTATTATTAAGCATGTACCGTTTCTTGTTGAAGGTGAGGAGTTGCGCGGTGAATATCAAGAATCTTACGAGAAGGTTCTTGGGTTGTTTCAGCAAATTGAGGAGGGGTATAACAGGCTTCCAGATTGCATAGAGATAGATTTTGATATAGAGGAAATCAAAGAATCGTTAAGAAGTATATTTAATGGAACATACGAGAAATTTATAAGGGAAAATCTTAGTGTAGTTTTTCCCAAAAATCTGGCGAAAGTGAATATTCCAGAATTTTGCCAAGCTGGAAAGTATGTGATTCCCGATGTAAAACGATGGCAGCATGCTAATAAAATAATTAGTCCTGAACTTGCAGATAGTGAATATATGGACTTTATCGCAGAGGCAAGGGAGACTGTGACTGATAGCCTTACTAAGGATGGGGCTTTTGGTTTACCTGATGATTTTACAATTACTAGACCTGAATACATTCCAGGTAATGATGGCAAGATGAAGTTGAGTAGTTTCTTGGAAGACTTTAAGTGTCGGAAACTTAAGGAGGTTGAAGATGAGGAATGTAATGGTATTAATCCTGAGGGTGATTTAAAATTTGCCAACAGTGTTCTTGAGTTTATAAAATCCATAAAATTGCCAAGCGAAGAGGAACTAGCCAAGCAGTATAAAGAAGCGGCAATTAAGGAAAACAGTCCAGTGGTTCGTAGCCTTGCTGAATCTATGGCTAAAGAGCATCTGAGTGGGGTTTTAGACAACGCCCTGAGGGTGCTTTCGGAGAAATTGAATAGCTATGAAATGGCGCCTGAAATTGCGGGTGAATCTTTGAGGAAAGCCACCAAGAAGAAAAGGTCAAACAAACCGAAGTCGAGAGCTGAAGAAGACTCTCGGCCGGTAGAGATTGGATTGAAGGCGGGAGATGCTGTGATACTTGATAGCGAGACGTTTCCGTGGCTTAAAGAAGATTCTATTGTAGATGTACTGCATGTTGAGCGTGGTGGTGACGGTACTGTGGTCGCAGTAATTGACGCGCGCACTGAAGAGGCTAAAAAGGTCGAGCATAAAATGACTGGATACGAAAACGACGAGAAGAAGCGGGACATTCTGCCTATTATTAAAGACAAATTAACTATGGCTGCTAAATGTGTAGCAACTTCAGAAGATAAGTCTGTCGGTTTGCCAATTGGCTTAAGTAACAGATTAAAAGAGCTTTATCCGTTTATAATTTACGCCTGGAAAGAACAAACGCATAACGCCAAGAGGGTTTATGTGTCAAAAGTCAGCGTTGAAGATATGCCCGATGAAAATGAGACTAAAAAATCTCTTCAGGAAGCTGGAGTGACTGAAGTAGTTTTATTCTTAGGAGCTTGCGACAAACAAAATCAGGAATCGTTAGTATCTCTGTTTATAGATGGAGACTCTCGTGATGCGGCTAAGTATGGTGCTGGTGCCTAGGTTTATCTAATGACATTTGCGACAGCTTCAACGACACCCTCATCAAACGCAGTTGGGACGACTTTATCGACGGTTGGATTTTCAACCAAGTTAGCTAGTGCTTCGGCAGCCGCTAATTTGTGCTGATCGGTGATTTTCTTAACTCCGTGATCTAATGCGCCACGGAAAATTCCAGGGAAGGCTAGGGAGTTATTGACCTGGTTTGGAAAGTCGCTGCGACCCGTGCCAATGATTGCGACGCCGGCTTCTTTGGCGACGTCTGGCATAATTTCTGGAATAGGATTTGCTAGTGCGAATACGATTGGATCTTTCGCCATTTTTTGGACTAATTCTGGAGTGAGAAGTCCTGCGCGCGATACGCCGATAAATACGTCTGCGTCGGTGATGGCGTCTTCAATTGAGCCAGATTGTGATGCGTCGACGTATTCCAATAGCGCGGTTTTTTCAGCGTTCAAGTCTGTGCGTGATTTTCCGACAATTCCTCGACTATCCACCGCTACGATGTTTTTTGCTCCGTAAAGATTTAACAATTTGATGATTGCCGTGCCAGCTGCGCCTGCGCCGATGACCACGAATTTGCAATCTGCCAGGTTTCGTCCTGTCAATTTAGCGGCGTTAATTAGGCCCGCTAATACAACGACAGCTGTGCCGTGTTGATCATCGTGGAAGACTGGAATATCTAATTCTGCCTTCAATCGCTCTTCAATTTCAAAACATTTTGGTGCGGCAATGTCTTCGAGGTTGATGGCGCCGAAACTTGGCGCAATGGCTTTAACGGTGGCAATAATTTCTTCTGGCTCGTGAACGTCTAACACAATTGGCACTGCGTCGACATCGGCAAAATGCTTAAATAATAAAGCTTTTCCTTCCATGACTGGCATGGCGGCTTTTGGTCCCAAATTGCCTAAGCCCAAAATTGCTGAGCCGTCTGAGATTACGGCGACTAGATTGTTTGTCCAAGTGTACTTTGGTAAATCGGCTGGATTTTCGGCAATTGCTTGGCTGACTGCGCCGACGCCAGGGCTGTAATAAGCGCTAAGCTTGTCGCGATTAAGCTCCTCTTTATCTCTGAGGCTAGTCGTAATTTTACCTTTGTATTTTTCGTGTAGTTCGAGTGCTAATTTATTGTAATCCATAACTATATTATACTCCAATTTTATTTAATTGATATTTCTTCAGATTTGTGTTATTATCTTATGTAATTGTACGAGAGTTAAATATTCGAGCCTTGCTTGACGTGGAGCCGCAGAGGTACAACTGCGTGGCCAGTCGGAGCGAGTTCGGAAGATAGGAAAAATTATGAGTTTTGAGTTAATCAACAAAATCAACCAAGCACAAAAAAAGCAAGCAGTTGTCGATGCTCGCAGTGGTGACACAGTTCGCGTTTACCAGAAAATTAAGGAAGGCAACAAAGAGCGTATTCAGATGTTCGAGGGTGTTGTTATTCGTACCGACAATAAAGAATCACACACATCACGCATTACGGTTCGAAAGATCGCTTCAGGCGTTGGCGTTGAAAAGTCATTCTTGATACACAGTCCACTTATTGAGAAGATTGAGATTGTTCGTCGCGCTAAGGTTCGCCGCAAGTTCTTGAGCTTCCTTCGCCAGCGTAGCGGTAAGTCAGCTCGCTTGACGGCTAAGAATTTCGATCGCGCTGCTGTTAATGACATTCATGACGCTAAGGCAGAAGCGGAAGCTGAACGCTTGAAGGAAGAAGCTGCTCAGGCTGCTGCTGCAAAACAAGCTGAAAAAGATGCCGCTCAGGCTGAACTTGACGCTAAGGCTGCTGAAGTTGCAGCTCGCCATAAAGACGCGTAATTGTCAATTGGTTAATCATTAAAAACCGTCTCTTAATCTGAGGCGGTTTTCTCATGTTATAATCTCAATATGGCAATATTTCATTATATATCCGTCCTTGTTCCGACGACTTTGACTGTGGCGACTCCTTATGTTTTGAAGAAAAACGGCTTTGATAATGAGAAAAAATATCGCTGGCTACTTTACGTAGCGTGTTTGTTGTTTTTCATATCTTGGTATTTGCCATCGCCGTTAATTGACGGGCAGGACACTAGTTTTACGACGCACTTTGTGGGTGGTGGGCTATTTACGGGGCTGTTCTGGGCGTATTTGGTTTCGTCGATGAAGTGGCGGGCGCGTTGGCTGGTGATGGCGTTTTCGATCTTCGCTTTAGTTTCGGCGTTGGGCTGCATTAACGAATTGGCGGAATTATTTATGGTCAAAGTGGGCGTGGCGAGCATAAAATTGGACGACACGAATTGGGATATTTTGGCGAATACGTTAGGCGCGGCAACAATTTGGATTGGCTGGATGATTGCGGATTTTATGACGAAAAAGGGAAAATTGTCGGGTGATTCTGGGAATTGATGAAGTCGGGCGCGGCGCGTGGGCTGGACCGTTGGTGATTGGCGCGGTGGTTTTGGGTGGCGCTGAAATTGAAGGGCTTGATGATAGTAAAAAATTGACCAAAAAACGACGTGAATTGCTCGATGAGGAAATTCGCAAACAAGCGTCGGCTTGGGCGTTGGGCTGGGTTTCTGCTGAGGAGCTGGATGAAATAGGGATGAGCGAGGCGCTTAAACTGGCGACGCGGCGTGCAGTAAAAGAAATTCAAGCGAAATGTCAGAAAAGCGGCTCGAAGTTTGATGAGATTATTATCGATGGGACGGTTAATTTTTTGGCGGGTACACCGCTAGAAAAGTACGTAACAATTATAGCGAAAGCCGACGGTCTGATTCCGAGCGTTTCGGCGGCGTCGATTATTGCTAAGGTGGCTCGCGATAAATTTATGGCGGAGCAGGATGATATTTATCCGGGATATGATTTTTCTTCACACGTTGGTTATGGCGTAGTGAAGCACCGAGTGGCTATTGATAATCTGGGCGTAACTCCGCTACATCGGCTGAGTTTTGCGCCGTTGGCTAAATATGCTAATGTTGAGGCGAATTCGCAAAATGTGTCTGACGATGGAAAATTTAAAAACCAGCAAAAAGACACGACGCGTCAAATTGGCGATAAAGGTGAGCAAGCGGCGGCGGATTGGTTGGTGGGCGATGGTCATGAGATTATAGAACGGAATTGGCGAACGCGATATTGTGAAATTGATATTGTTAGTAAAAAAGATAATGTTTTATATTTTACAGAGGTCAAATATCGTAAAAATGACAATTTTGGCGACGGCTTGGCGGCGATTACAAATAAAAAACAGCAACAAATGCGTTTTGCTGCTGAAATATTCATTGCCAAAAATGCGCAGTATGAAAGCTGTGATATGCAAATGTTGGCAATTTCTGTTGATGGAAATCCGCCCGTAGTTGAAGAGTGTGTGGTGTTGGAATAAATTGTTCGCTTTCGTCGTTTCCGACTCATCAGCATAGGCACACATCTATGGAGCGAACATGACAAGTGAGAGAGCTGCGAATCTCTGCAGACTCGCCATGTTCGCTTGATCGTAGTCTACTCCCAGGAGAAGTTGACTACGATGATGTATGAAGTGCCGTACTGGGGCCTAAACACCTTCTCAAACTCGACGGAAGACGTGTTCTCTTCCGCTTCCTGGAGCGCGCTTAGTAGCGCCTTGGCGCATTGTTTGTTATTGACTACATCAGTAGTCAATAAGTCACAAATAACCCTAACTGAGAAAGGGGGCTCCCCTACGTTTAGGTAGGTTTCAACAACCCTTTCTTTGACATCTTCACAGATGTCTTTGATGGCTTCAAGGAAAGCTTCGATTTGAGCTCTCCTCATGTCATCTTCTCGCTGTTTTTCTTGCCTGAGGGATTCTTCTCTTGCGGCCTTGACTTCATCGGTAATGAATGTAGGCATTATAATACTCTCTCCTCATCTGGGTGAATGCCCGTGCTGGAAGCACTGATCGACGCCCCGGATGGCGAACGATCGAAGATGAGGTTTCGGGATACTTCTTAAAATATCACAAAATCTCACCTTCGGTTTATAAACTCTCTCAACTTGTCAAGGTGCGCTTTCGGACAAGGATTTACTCGACTTGTCAATGAAAGCTGCATTCATTTATATCACTAATAGTATAAAATGTCAA
>CALIRX010000018.1 GCA_938042055.1 uncultured Candidatus Saccharibacteria bacterium | reverse complement strand
CACTATTGTTGCATTATAAAGCGCGAAGTTTTCCTAATTTGCTTAGTGAAGATGAATTGCGACAATGGGAAGAATGGCGAACTGAGCATTTACAGGCGCAACTGCCGCAATTTATGAAATCTCTGCAACGATTAGCGCCTAGCGCGACTGACGAACAGCAGTTTATTTTGCAAGAATTGCAGTTATGGCTGGAATCGGTTCTACCTTCTGTTGACGCCTGAAACGCGGTTATGCTAAAATACTGGTAATAGCTTTATGTAGTGAAAAAAGCAAATTGGGGGAGTGATGTTAATTAAGAACAGAAAACGCGCAGTATACAGAGGGGTGCTGTCCTTGGTATTTGTATTTGCATTATCAGCATTGGCAGTTCTGTCGCCTTTGGTTAGAGCAGAGGAATCGCCTAAGTATACGTGGAAGGATGTAACTGTACCGGGAGATGATGAATTTAGAGAAGCAATTATTAGTCCAGACGGATCAAAGCTTTTTATACTGCGAGAAGATGCTAATACTGGCGATATAAAATTGTTAATTTCCGCAGATAATGGTGTAAGTTGGAATAGTTTTGCGATGCCAGATTCCGCGAATAGATTGCTAGTAAACACAGACGGGTCTAAGATGATTGTGAATGGTCGGCATGGAGAAAAATCTTTTTATATGTCAACTGACGGTGGGCACAATTGGGTGAAGTCTAACAATATAGACCCCAGTAATAACCATTTATTTATGAGCCCAGACGGCTCCACTCTGGCTAGGTGTGGAGATGACGGTGAAACCCCTCCGCTTTATGTTTCTATTGACGATGGTCAAACTTGGACGCAAAAAGGTAATATTTGTCCCGAGCGCGTGCTTGATGGCGGAAAGATGATTGCGATAGATGGAACCCCTAGTATAGTAAAGAGGTCTGATGATTACGGATTGACCTGGACGGACGCTGGAACTCGTGTCATCCATGATACAACCCTCATGTCCATCAGTACTAATGGTAACAGCCTATTTGATGGTCACAAAATTTCATTAGATGGTGGTGTCAGCTGGTCATCCATTCCTGCTGAGGTTCCGATGCGGGGGGCGGATGACTATATTGTACAGACAGGGATTAGCGATGATGGCAAGAGATTGCTTGTTTATGTTCGACCAGTCGCCATGAATGCTTCAAATTTACCGTATATTGTAATGTCAGTAGATGGCGGTAAAACCTGGACGTCGCAGGGTGATAATGAGGCTGGTTTTGGCAGCGTTTATTCGTCTTCGTCGGCGTCCAGAATATTCGCAATGTTCTACGATATGACAACGGGCGCGGCTTATTATCGCCTAGCAACTCTACCAACGCCCCCACCCGTAACTCCTGGCGGTACCGGCTCAGGTACGAGCGGAGCTGCCACTCCATCCACAGGCTCTTCATCCTCAGGCGCTTCAACTACTGCGGCATCGTCATCCACTTCCAATAAGAAACCAGGAAAATCATCAAACCTTGCTGAAACAGGAGTTTCTGTTTGGCTAGTTAGTGGGTTAGCTGTTATCGCCGTTGTAGCTGGCGGATTAGCGCTTAGAAAACGACCGTAAAATTAACTCATAGACGGAGCGAGCTTTTGAGATTCAATCTCATCATGAGGCTCGCTCTTTTTCATGCTGGAAAGTAGATAAATTGATAATAAAATAAGTTCGCTTTTTTGATTTGGTGTAAAATAACGGATTTTTCTGTTGATTCGTCGTTGTGCGATTTCGCTGGCAACGTCAATGGACTTCCAAAACAGGACAGAAAGTGATTCTCTGAGGATTATTGCCAATGGTACGATAATTGCCCAGAAAATAACCATTAAAATTGCGGGCAGGCTGATGTTCGTGAATGGGATTTTTCCTAGGAAAAAGAAGAAAAATAGCTGGTCGATCACAAAAGGCGCGAGTAGTATCGCTCCGATGATCACAATTAAGTAAATGCCCAGCTTTCTCATAGATCTAACTGTAGCAAATAAGATATTGACTTGCAATCATAAGCGTAATGTGTTTTAACTCTGATTTATGCAGATGTTTGGACTGGAAAAAATTGTCAAAAACCTGTATAATATAGCGGTTATGACAGAGGTAATTCGTGTTAAAGGTGCTCGTGAGCACAATTTGAAAAATGTAGATATTGAGATTCCGCGAGATAAGCTGGTGGTGATTACTGGGCTTAGTGGGTCTGGGAAATCCAGTTTGGCATTTGACACGATTTATGCCGAAGGTCAGCGACGTTATATGGAGAGTCTTAATTCCTATGCGCGGCAATTTTTGGGTACGATGGATAAGCCTGATGTTGATTCGATTGAAGGACTCAGCCCAGCGATTTCAATTGACCAGAAATCGCCCAGCCGCAACCCGCGTTCGACCGTGGCTACGGTTACGGAAATTTATGATTATCTGAGGCTTTTGTTTGCACGAATTGGCGTGCCGCATTGTCCGATTTGTGGCAATGAAGTGACGCGTCGCACAACCGAGGTGATTATTGACGAGATTCTGCGACAATTTGTCGATAAGCGAATTTTGCTATTGGCGCCAATTGTTAAGAATAAAAAAGGTGAGTTTGCGCACATTCCGGAGCAATATCAGCGACTTGGTTATGCCAGGGTTCGTGTGGATGGCGTGGTGTACGCGCTGGATGAATTTCCAGAGCTGCAAAAAAGTTACAAGCATAATATCGAGTTGGTTGTTGATAGGTTGGCGTTGACGGCGGAAATGCGATCTCGACTAAGTCAGAGCGTTGAGCAAGCGCTGGATCTGGGTCAGGGAGTTATCGAGGTTTTGGATGCGGACAGTGATGAAGTGAAGACATTTTCGCAGAGATATGCTTGTGTTGATCATCCTGATGTCGATATCCCAGAGCTGGAGCCGCGATTGTTTAGTTTTAACGCGCCGCAGGGAGCTTGTCCTGTATGTACGGGTTTGGGGTCGAGGCTGGAGGTTGATTCAGAATTGGTCTTTAATAATAATTTGACAATTTCCGAAGGCGCAATTCGACCGTATAATCGAATGAATTCTGACGCTTGGAATATGAAGCGATTGGCATCTGTTGCTGAAGCTCACGAATTTAGCTTGAAAGTTCCCGTAGGTAAGCTTTCTGATGATGCTAAACATAAAATATTATACGGAACTGGCGACCAAAAATATCGCGTTGATTTGGGCGGCGGTCGACATTACGATACAACTTACGAGGGTGTTATTCCTAATCTGGAGCGACGCTGGAAAGAAACTGATAGCGATTTTATGCGACGAGATATTGAGCGATTTATGCGCGAGAGAGATTGTTATGCCTGTAAAGGTGCGCGCCTGAAACCTGTGGTTTTGGCGGTGACGGTTCATGAATTGAATATCGTTGACGTGTGTGATTTGAGTGTTGATGATGCGTTGGATTTGTTTGACAATAAGCTTCAATTGACCGAACAAGAAATGACGATTGCTCGCTTGATTGTGAAGGAAATTAAATCTCGTTTGGCATTTATGAGTAATGTTGGGCTGAATTATTTGGAACTAAGTCGAGCGGCTAACACACTTAGTGGCGGTGAGGCGCAGCGAATTCGCTTGGCGACGCAAATTGGCGCTGGACTTCAGGGCGTGCTTTATGTGCTGGACGAGCCGTCAATTGGACTTCATCAACGTGACAACGACAAGTTGATTGATATGTTGAAGCGTCTTCGAGATTTGGGAAATTCTGTGTTGGTGGTCGAGCATGACGAGGACACGATTCGTCAGAGTGATTTTCTGGTTGATATGGGACCGGGAGCTGGTGTGAATGGCGGTCAAGTAGTGGCAATGGGGACGCCTGAAACTGTTGCGAAAAATGAGAACAGTATAACTGGTCGCTATTTATCTGGGGCGGAAAAAATTGCCGTTCCGAAAAAGCGTCGCAAAGTCATGAAAGATAGGAAGCTGATTGTTCGTGGCGCTCGCGAAAATAATCTTAAGAACATTGATGTGGAGTTTCCTTTGGGTTTGATGACCGTAGTGTCTGGTGTTTCTGGCAGCGGAAAGTCGACGCTAGTGAATGACATTGTGGCGCGGGAATTAGCGGCAGAACTTAATCGTGCAACGACAGCTCCAGGATTGCACGATGCCATAGAAGGTGTGAATTTGCTTGATAAGACGATTGTCATAGATCAGTCGCCAATTGGTCGAACGCCGCGCTCCAATCCAGCGACTTACACTGGGATTTTTACGCCGATTCGCGAACTTTTTGCTAGTACGCCCGAGGCTAATGTTCGAGGCTACAAATCTGGGCGATTTAGCTTTAATGTCAAAGGCGGTCGCTGTGAAAATTGTCAGGGTGATGGTGTGATAAAGATTGAAATGCACTTTTTGCCGGACGTTTACGTTCAATGTGACGAGTGCCACGGCAAGCGTTATAATCGCGAGGCGCTGGAAATTAAGTATAAAGACAAGACGA
>CALIRX010000017.1 GCA_938042055.1 uncultured Candidatus Saccharibacteria bacterium | reverse complement strand
CTTCAGGTCTTTTTAATAGATAATTAAGCTGAAGTGCAAATTGTTCATATCGCTTCCTATCGAAAGCAGGATTACCTGTTTCCTGCTCAACCTGAGCTTCTGGATACATAAGGTCGGCTTGAATATCACCTACACGTTCTCCATTAGCTCTTGCAGCTAGGGGATTATCGTACATATAAATCCAGTTATTCCTCCCCGGTCTATCTGATGGGTATCTTAGCAGATGTTGCATTCCTTGACGATTATAACCTCGTGGACCGGCAAGCGCATCCGCTGGCAGCCCTAGCGTACGCTCAAGCACCCAGCCAGCCAATTCTTCTGTGCGCCGTTGGAATGGCGGCATTGATTCTTTCGAACGCTCCGTCCTTCCAATAACAACAATTGAATGATAGTCAAGCATATCAGCAACCTCACGAGCTATCGCTGGTGTTGATGGCTTTTCTGGTTCATGGGTGATAATTTTATCTCCACCTTGACCTAGTACATATCGCGCGCCCTCTTGCCGTTGACTGGCAATTCCTGGTTGACGAGCAGTCAGAACAGTAGCTCCACGGGCACGTAAAGCACCCGCAACTTTATCATCAGGAGACCCATCAACTACAACAAGCGGTAACTCTTGTTCAGACCAGCCCTTTGCGGTATCAAGTGCAATCTCAAAGCGGATATCTTCGGGATCAGGATAATATGTCCCGGTCACACCGACAATCGGCGCTCCTTCTATAATAGGACTTTTCATACGATTCATACCTAGGATTGTATCACATTGACCTTAATTAGTCAAGTTTATCAAAAATATTCCGCACAAACGAAACAGCGTCTTCCACACGCTTCACATTCTCACCCTGCTCGCCTGGACGCATCTCGATTGAAACAACACCGTTATAATCAATACGTTTTAACGCATCAGCTGCGGCACGATAATCAACATCATCACGATCGTAAACCCGATCCAGCATAGGAGCGCTAATATGGAAATGTTTCAATATATCGCCATTATCTTGTATTGATTTGCTAATATCATCGCCCGCTAGAGCCATACATGCAGTATCAAGATGTAGACCAATTCCTTCCGAGTTGATTGTGCGAACAAGTCGTGCGCCCTCATCTGCCGTTGTTATATAATCACAGTTATATTGAGGAGCATTCGGCTCGATACAAAGCATCGTATTATATTGCTTAGCGACATCACCAAGCTCAGAGAAAAAGCGATTAGCAATATCATCTGCCTCTTCTGTCGACATTCCGCCTCGCTGTCTATTCTTCGGCGAGCCAAAAACTAATCGACTAGCACCCATATCGCCAGCTAATCGCAAAAAATCAGCGAGGTATTGGCGTGTTTCATCACGAAGCTCGCTTGATTCAAACATTTTAAGATCAGGTCGCGCAAACAACATCGACTGAAAAGCTACAATCTCAATATCGTATTTCTTCCACCATTCGATATACTCATTGATCTGTTCAATAGTAGCCTTAGTTGGATCACTCCAAATCTTAGTTGGCGCAATCTCAATATAACGCACGCCAAACTCTTGCAGTTTCGCTGCAACATCCGCCTCTTCTTCGTTAGTCCAGGCAATATTTGATATAGCTAATTTCATACCTTACCTACTTCTTGCAACAAACTTTTTAATATCGTCTAACTCTTGTTCTTTTGTATAGAGATATTCTCCTTCACCTCCATAAACAGACGCGTATTTGCTGTGCATATCCCAATATGCGGGATTTATTCCCTCTGGCTTGTTGGTAAAATCTATGCAAAAAGCAACCTTCGCAACTTCTCGCGTACTGACTGGTGGCGTAGCAAGGTTGACCAATGGTAAATTATTCTCCAAAGCAATGTTAATATCTCGCCAGATGTTATCAAGATTATAATATTGGTACATACCATCAGCGTGTATTTTTTCAACCATATTGTTATTCATCAGATCATAAATAACATTCTTCTTCAAACCATCACCAAATAAACCCGGCAAGCGGACAATAGTCGTATCAAAATTCTCACGACAAAATTGCTCAAGATAATACCTGTTAACTCCGTACGGCAATAGACCTTCTGTTTCGATAGGCGTATCTTCATTGGCACCATTTGGATTTTTATAAACTCCAACTGTTGAAATTAATACAAGTTTTTTAATTTTCGCCTTTTCGATGTGCGATATAAAATCTTCAATTTCTGCACGATCAACTTCTGGCTCTTGATTAATTCGCCACATCTCAGCACGATTCGCAGCGCTAACCACGAGATCATACTCTTTACCTTCAATATCAGATATGTTCTTACTATTATAATAATCGTCAAACTCGTGTTGGTTCTTAATATTTCCGCCAACAAATC
>CALIRX010000016.1 GCA_938042055.1 uncultured Candidatus Saccharibacteria bacterium | reverse complement strand
ATGGAATCGAAGATGTCCGTCATTTTGAAAGTGGCAAGTTGGACTTTTTGGAACAATTTTAGCAATATGAAACTTCGACAGATTAAGGATTTTTTGTGTAAGAATCGCCTTCAGGCGCTCTGTATTCTTAATGGTGTCGTTTTGGCTGTGGGCTTGGTTGCGGCGATGCTGCTTTCTGATGATACTCGGTGGACGAACTGGAGCTTGAGCAGGCTGGGGGAAACCACCTCGAATCGTTTGTCTGCATTTTCGTTCAATTCGGGAGTGTTTTTATCTGGTTTGATTATGGCGACGATTGGGTTTTTTATGAATCGTGGTTATCTTAAACTTGGTCAAATTCGCTCTGCTCGGATATCTGGCTGGATACTTTCACTGTTTGCGATTTGTATGATGGGAGTGGCGCTTTGCCCGAACGATACAATGCACGCGGCGCATTTTGTTTTCTCGCGCGGCATCGTGATATTAATGGTGCTTTTGATGTTTCTTTTACCGTCGAGTTTGAGCTATTTAACTCATCGTGAGCGAATCTCATCTTTCAGTTTTCCGATTTTTGCGGCAATTATAGCGGCGCAAGGTTACGCGATGGGCAAGTTTTGGTTTGTGATAGTAGAAATTTTATTGGGGATTTTTGCGACGATATGGCTAGTTCTGGTTTGTCGTAGAATGGAACTTAAATTGTCCGACCTGAAAACTTCATAAAATGCTATAATTACTTCAAAAGGAGTAATTATGAATCACACAATTTTTGACGACATTGTATCTGGAAAAATGAAATCTTGGAAGATTTGGGAAGATGAGAAATTCCTAGCATTTTTAACACCGTTTCCGAATACGCCAGGTTTTACTGTGGTGATTCCAAAGCAGAATTCGGGCGATTACGTATTTTCTTTGGACGATAATTTATATTCCGAAATGATGCTGGCAGTGAAAAAGGTTGCTGGTATTTTGGAAGCGGTAAGTTGGACTTTTTGGAGCAGTTTTAAGGAGCTATTACACACGATAATAGTAGTAGCTCAAAAACTTGTAATAAAAGAGGCAGTTCTGTATGCCGATAGAGAAATTGTTGCAGCGAGAGAGATCGCTAAAAAGATAGGAGGAAGTAAATGGATACACAACAATTTGACGCACTTATCATTGGTTTTGGCAAAGCTGGTAAAACATTGGCGGTAGCGCTGGCAAATGCGGGAAAAAAGGTAGCGCTAGTGGAGCGGTCGCCAAAGATGTATGGCGGCACCTGTATTAATATTGCTTGTATTCCTACTAAGGTGCTAGTCAATGCAGCCGAACATCATCAAAGTTTTGATGAGGCGATGGCACATAAGACAACAGTGGTAGCGCGGTTGAATGAGAAGAACTATCATATGCTTGCGGATCGTGAAACAGTGAGCGTCATTGAGGGTGAGGCATCGTTCGTAGATGATCGTACTGTGAAGGTTGTGGCGGGTAGCGACGAGCTAGTAGTTAGTGCACCGCAGATTTTTATTAACACCGGTGCAGAATCAATCATCCCAGATATTCCAGGTGTTGATAAGCCGTTTGTGTATACCAGTACTGAATTGCTGGATAGAATGACGCAGCCAAGACAGCTAGCTATCATTGGTGGCGGTTATATTGGATTAGAGTTTGCCTCAACTTATGCCAAGCTTGGTACAAAAGTAACAGTATTTGAGAGGGGCGATGCTCTGCTTGCACGTGAAGATCCAGCAATTGCTCGGGCTGCTACTGAAGCATTGCAGGCACAGGGTATTGAGATTGTGTTTAGTGTGGATGTGACAGCGATTGAGGGTGAGTCTACTGCGACGATTCGCACAGTAAATCATGATGATTACGCTGGTTATGATGCGGTTTTGATGGCTACGGGCCGTCGCCCGGCAACGATGAGCTTGAATTTACCAGCTGCTGGTGTAGCGACGGATGAGCGCGGGGCAATTGTGGTTGATGAAACACTTCGCACTAGTCGGTCACATATTTGGGCAATGGGCGATGTAACGGGCGGGCCACAATTTACCTATGCGTCGCTGGACGATTTTCGGATTGTGAGAAGTCAGTTGCTGGGTGACGGTCTGTACACTCGCGCCAAACAAAAAACCTTGCCGTACACGGTCTTTATGCAAACGCCGCTAGGTCGGGTGGGTATGACAGAGGCTGAGGCGCGTGCGACGGGGTGCGAAATTATCGTAAAAGAGCTGCCTGCTATGGCGATTCCACGCCTGCATGTTGATAATGCTACAACAGGATTGCTGCGTGCGGTGATTGATGCAAACACTGAACAAATTTTGGGTGCTAGTTTATTGTGTCGTAACTCACCAGAAGTCATTAATATTATCAAAACTGTAATGGATAATGACCTGCCATATACTGTACTACGTGACCAAATATTCACTCATCCAACGGTGAGTGAGGCATTAAACGATTTATTTGCATAAAGGAGTAATTATGAATCACACAATTTTTGACGACATCGTATCTGGAAAAATGAAATCTTGGAAGATTTGGGAAGATGAGAAATTCCTAGCATTTTTAACACCGTTTCCGAATACGCCAGGTTTTACTGTGGTGATTCCAAAGCAGAATTCGGGCGATTACGTATTTTCTTTGGACGATAATTTATATTCCGAAATGATGCTGGCAGTGAAAAAGGTTGCAAATATCTTGGAAAAAGCCTTTGATACGCCGCGAGTGGCATTGATTTTTGAAGGGACGGGTGTGGCGCACGTTCATGCCAAGTTGGTGCCGCTTCATGGCGATTTGGCTAGCCAAACTGATGTGTGGAGCAAAGAGACTGAGTTTAGTGAAGTGTATCGTGGCTGGCTAACGACTGCAGAAGGTCCGAAAATGGACGACGCACAGCTCGATGAAATCCAAGCACGAATTTTGGCTGCCCAAGATAAATAGTAATTTCCTAGTTTGCCTCTAATTTTACGTCTTTTCCTTCGTACATATCCAAATAGAACGGATATAATTTGTCGGCGTGCTTTTTAACCTCGTCTTGGTTTAAGGCTACAATGTCGTGACCGATGCCAAATGAAGCCGGAATTGAATAATATTGGAATTTGGCGCCAGAAGCCGCAGCCATTTGCTTGGGTATGTTGACTGCGAGATTTTTATCAATTGCGGTGTCGTTTTCGCTCGTTACAACCCCGACATATTTTAACCCTGGAGCTTTTAGGTCGGATTTATAGTTCTTGGCGATTATTATATATTTTCCAAGAGCACGATATGACAAATTGCTACCCGTGAACGAATCTGGAAGAATATTACGTCCGTAAAGATTTCGTAAAAGCGGAATTTTCCAGGAAGGAGTTTCCGATTCTGAAGGCTGATAAAAAGGTGATAGAAGCAGCGCTCGTGATATGGTTTGGCTGTTGTACTGCGTAATCCAAGTTGCCATATTTGCGCCGCCAGAAAGTCCGACAACTCCCGTTTCATCACCTAAACCGCTAATTATGCTGGTGCTGGAATTCATAAATTGTGCCATTGCTGGAATGGTGATTTCTCCGTGTCGTTTATTGTCCGTCAGACCGTGGCTGGGGACGCGGGGAATATAGACGTTATAGCCGGCGTTGAAAAAGGTGTCGCCTAGGTCTGCAAATTGCTGTGGACATGCGCTTACGCCGTGAATCATCATGACGGCTTTGGCGGTTTTTTTGCCGTGTGTTTTAATAATCGATCGACATTCTGGTCTAACGTCGGTATTTGAAGTGTCTTCACTAACAGTACGATTTGCGGCGGCGATGGCGTCGTTGTAGCTCAATTTTTCAGAGCTTGAAGATTGCAATTGCTTGGATGTTGCTGGCCAAAAGAAAGCTGCGGCGACTAGTAAGGCGGTTATAATGACAATTGAGCAGACTACCCAAATAGTAATTTTTATAATGCGATTTTTTCGTGAAGTATCCATGGGTATATTATATTGGTTGCGAGTGGAGTTGTGAAGTTTTGTAACGGTCTTCTTAATAGCCCATACAAATATCCCGATAGGGTCGCGTCACAATTTCCATTGATTCCAGACCGAGTTTGGTTTCAATTTCACTA
>CALIRX010000015.1 GCA_938042055.1 uncultured Candidatus Saccharibacteria bacterium | reverse complement strand
AGGTGTTTTATACGGACGGTACCATCTCGATTCCAAAAGAAGTGATTCTTTCAGCTCTTTATTTGCTATTTACGCAAGCTCACGGCAGGTTCTAATCTCGACTTTATGTCGATTTCTTCCCGCAGACTTCACGGCTGATAACCGCTCATTTCACGCCAATTCAACATACGCGAAAACGCCCTACTGTTATTGTAGCGCGTTTTCATCAAAATCCCAAGAACTTTATTTAATTTCCAGACCGCCTAAAATACACTCACCCTTCAGATATAGCGTCTTTTTCGCAGAATCTTTAGGTAGAGTTTTGTCATCAGTTCCACCCAAAAATCCGCGCACTTCGTTCTCAATAATCACATCGTCTGGCAAAGTAATATTAACGCCACCGCAAAATGTAAAAACTTCAATCACAGAACCGTCTTTAATCTTTGCTTGACGCAAATCCAAATCCACACCACCAAATATTGCAACCAACGAACCGCCAGTATAATCACCTTTTACGGCGTCTTCTTCGCCCCAAAAACAAGCAATTTTCTCATTACCAATGCCACCGTCTTTATTCAACTTTTTAGAACGCTTAACACCCTTAGGGCTAGTATTGAACATCATTGCCAAACCAGCAGCAATCAAAACTACAGGCCAAAACACCTTCCAAATACTAACGTCAACTATTCCGTAAGAGTTGAAGCCAATCAGAACACCAATCGCAACCAGCAATAATCCCCAAATCCACGCCGTTTTATTTCGATAATTGAATATATTCACCAGCCCAGACAATACAAATCCTGCAGCCCAAACTGTACCCCAGAAAATATCCCAGCTAATGTTGATGATATCGAGGTTTTTCAATAGTAAAACCCCGCCGAGCGCCACGACTACAATGCTCAAAAACGCTCTAATCAGAGAACTTTTCTTCATACAACTATTCTATCACTTTTTTTATAAACTCAACGTTTTTTAAATTGAACAGTTTTTTTGTTCCGTTTTGATTTTATGACAATTATCACTATCAAAATAATGAACAAAAGTATTCCACCGCCAATCATCATTAACGCTGTAGTTGATGGCCAGAAGAACAATTCTTTTGGCTCGGCGGTTTTTGTGATTAGCTCATTTTTGTCCTGACTAATTCCCCACTCGCCAGCCTTCTTTTTATAGGAAATCGACAACTCTACCTTATATTTTCCGCCCCAAAACGGCGCCAAATTGCTATCAAAATTAAACTGCCGCGTTTCATTCGCAATCATCGCATTCACGCCACCGTTTTTATAGACAACATTTCCCATCGGGTCTTTCACGACCAGCTTTACGTCAACATCAGCCGACACATTGCCAGAATTTTTTAAGGCAATTTCATACAATTGACTACTGTTAGAATTCTTAACATTAAACTTCTCAATCGTCACGTCGCGGTGAATATCGCCAGGAACGGTTATCGCCATACGGATAGCCTGACGAGTCTGGACTTGAATGCCGCCAGCATTATTTGACGACTGCTTAACCTTCCGCTGAACAACCATACATGCATTATGCTCGCCGACATCTGCTTTGCTTGGAACATTTACCGTAAAATCAACAAGCGTGTTCTCGTTCGCACCAAGAGTCACCTCTTTCTTAGAGACAGAAACCCACTTGCCCGCGCCAACTTTGTCCTCTGACTTCTCCTTGCAAGTCATATCACCAGTTGTTGTAACTGTACCGTCAACCGAATAAACTTCAATTGTCTCTTCTTTATCAGACCCGTTTTGAACATACAATTGGTCAGATTTCGAAGCGCCACCAGAAAGATTATAGATGAAAATTGAGCTTGTCCTGGGATTATTCGGATCAGGATTTGCCGGCCGACCACCAATACCATTAGCAGACACCGACACAGGCAAAATCAGCCCTGCAATCATCGCCACTCCAATAACCTTACTCCACAA
>CALIRX010000014.1 GCA_938042055.1 uncultured Candidatus Saccharibacteria bacterium | reverse complement strand
AGTTACAGTCTGGCGATGAAGTCAATTCTCACGACATTACGGCTCGTCAAACATTTACACGACCGCCAGCTCGTTACACCGAAGGTTCGCTAGTCAAGAAACTGGAGGAGCTTGGAATCGGACGTCCGTCAACTTACGCTACGATTATTGACACTATTCAAACTCGCGGCTACGTTGAAAAGGGTGACAGCGAAGGTCAACCGCGTGACGTAATTGTTCTGAATTATAACGGCGAGGAAGTTAGCCGAAGTATTGTCCAGGAAAAAACTGGCTCGACACGCGGCAAGCTTATTCCAACGCCAAGCGGCGAACTGATTGCCGATTTCCTGACGGACCATTTTACGCAAATTGTCGATTACGATTTTACCGCCAACGTTGAAACGGAATTTGACAAGATTGCTGGCGCTAATCTGGAAAAAAGCACAATGTTGCACGGATTTTACACGCCTTTCCATAAATTGATCGAGCAATCTGGCGGAATTGACCGAAGTAAAGTCGGCGCTAATCGCGAAGTAGGAATTGACCCGAAGACGAATAAGCCGATTATTGCGCGATTTGGGCGATTCGGTCCAATGTTGCAGCTGGGCGCAACTGAAGATGAAGATAAGCCTCGCTTTGCGCCGCTTCCAAAGGGTGCGAAAATTGAGACAGTTACTCTGGAGCAAGCACTGGAGATGTTCAAGTTGCCACGCATCGTCGGACAAACAGAAGACGGTCAAGACATTAAGGCGAATATCGGGCGATTCGGTCCGTACATTCAAGTCGGTAAATTATTCGTTTCCATTAAGCCAGAAGACCCACACAGCATTACTTTAGAAAAAGCGCGTGAACTTTACGCCGCCAAATTAGAAGCCGAAGCCGCTAAGAATATTGCCGAATTCCCAGATGGAATTAAGGTTCTCAATGGACGATTCGGTCCATACATCACCAACGGCACCAAAAATGTCAAAATCCCTAAAGACACGGATCCGAAAACCATTACTCACGAAAAAGCTCTGGAGCTATTAAGCGCCACAACAGCGAAACCAACTCGCAAACGTGTAGTTAAAAAAGCCGCCAAAACATCCGCTAAAAAGAAATAGCGTTTTCATACTATCCAATAATTCCGGATAATAAAAACTCTTCATATAATCTATTGCAAAAAACGTAAAATAAATGCTATAATTTATATCAGCAATTATGGCATTTATCTATTGACTTTTGTCAAATGCAATTGTATAATTAAAAACATATTTTCAATCAATATAACCTGTGGTGAGGCAGAGAGGATGTTTCTAGTAGCATGAGCGAGACAGCAAAAACCGAGCAAAGCGCCAAATTAAATTCTGTCGTCGATACTATTATTTCTAAGATTCCGCAAGAGCGCGAGAAGGAAATTATTTCTCGACGATTTGGTTTGTATGACCGAAAAGAAACATTAGAGTTAATTGGCGATATGTTCGGCATTACTCGCGAGCGCGTTCGTCAGCTAGAAAAAGCAATCTTAACGCGTCTACGTGCAGCTGTCGCCGAGGGAGAACTTCCTTCGGTTATTGCTATGGAAAAAGAAATTACTTCGAGTTTGTCTGAGATGGGACGAGTTGCGCGGATGCAGGATTTGGCGTCGCATTTCCTCGGTAAAGAAGCTACTACAATTGACCGCGCTCGTGTGGCGTTTATTTCTGAGCTGGCAGAAAACATCACGATTGTTACAGAGAATGACGATTATTACCAGGCGGCAGCAATTGACACTCTCGGCAATGAAAAGCAAATTAGAGCACGAGTCGAAGAAGTTGTCAAAACAATCAAAAAGCATGGCGAACCTATTACTGCGGAAGAATTGCACAAAAAATTAGACTATGAGCACCCTTCAAATATTGCAGCCTTGGCTACTGTTAGCAAAAAATTAGCCAGCTTGAATGATCAATGGGGACTAGCCAAATGGCCAGCCGTCAACCCAAAGAACATTCGCGATAAAATCTACGTCGTTCTGGACACAAATGGCTCACCGATGCATTTTTCCGACATCGCTAAGGGAATTCGGGACAGCGAATTTAACCGCCGAAGCGTTACAACGCAGGCAATTCACAATGAACTTATTAAAGACAAGCGCTTTGTTCTAATCGGCCGCGGTATTTACGCGCTTGCCAGCTGGGGCTACAGTCGCGGAACCGTAGCAGATATCATTACCGATATTTTGAAGAATTCCGAAACTCCGCTTCATCGCGACGAAATCGTTCGTCAAGTCCTCGACAAACGACAAGTCAAGGAAACCACCATTCTATTAAACCTTCAATCAAAGCCACAATTCAAACGCGTCGCTAAAGCCACATACGTTTTTGAAGAAGCCGCTTAAGCTAAGTTGCAAACTTCTTTCAGAGGTGAGATAATTTACACATAATGCAGATTATTTCTTGGATCATCGGTACGTTATTACAATGGTACGTTTGGATGCCAATCGTGGCAGTCCTGATGTTTTTGACGTGGCGGAATTATCGGAAGATAGAAGATTTCACCCCAGTTGAGAGTGTACTTTTGGTTCTGGAAATCCCACGCACCAATGACAAGCAAGAACTTGCCGCCGAGCAGTTATTCGCTTCACTACACGGAATTCTTCGCGACAATAAAGAGTTGCGATTATCTGGCGGACACCAAGAGCATATTAGCTTCGAAATCGCCTCAGTCAATGGGCAAATTCGCTTTTACGTTTGGGTGCCAAAAACCTTACAGAGCTTTGTCGAGGGACAGATTTATTCTCAATATCCAACCGTTCAAATTCACCAAGCCGACGAAGATTACACCGAGCACGAGCGCGACCACGAAGTTGCTTACTCGACAGAATTGACATTAACCACCGACGAATTTCTCCCGATTCGCACCTTCCAAAACTTCGAAGTCGACCCGCTGGCTGGCATTACGGGCACGTTGGCAAAATTAGAAACCACCGGTGAAGAATTGTGGATTCAGGTGCTAGTCAGACCAATCCCAGATGACTGGCAAAATGCCGCAGATCGATATATCAATAGTATAAAAAACGGACGAATGTTCTCCTTGCCAGGATTCGGCGGCAGTATACAGTGGCTAATCGGTGTGCTTGGCGCATTATGGCAGCCACCAGAGCAGGGAGTTGGGCAATCAGCCAAAATCGAGCTATCAGACCGCGATAAAACTCGCATTTCTGAAGCAGAAAAAAAGGCGACCAAGCTCGGATATGAAGTAAAAATTCGCTTGGTTTATATGGGTGAAAGTCAGACAAACGCCAAGCTTCGCATGCAGGCGCTCGTCGGTACGTTTAAGCAGTTTAACTCAACAAATCTCAATGGATTTCGTACCGTCAAGGGTGTGTTTGGTAAAGAATTTATTGATAAATATCGCAAGCGTTCGTTCATCGGCGATGGTTTTATCTTAAATATAGAAGAATTGGCGTCAGTTTTTCACTTGCCACACACCAACGTTGAAACGCCAAATATAGTTTGGGCAAGCTCCAAAACCGCAGAACCGCCGTCCAAATTGCCAGTCTTAACCGGCGAAGACGTCAACGATGACCAAATTTCTGCCTTTGGCGTCACCAACTTCCGCGGCATCAGCCACCAATTCGGTATGTTGCGCTATGACCGCTCACGCCACGTTTACATAATCGGGCAAACGGGTGCCGGAAAAAGTGGACTATTAGAGCTCTTCGCCTTAAGCGATATTTTCCATAATCAAGGATATGCTATCATCGACCCGCACGGCGACTTCGCAATCAACAACATGAAATTTATCCCCGGCAGCCGATTGAACGACGTGATCTATTTTAATCCAGCCGACACCGCGTATCCTCTGGGATTCAACCCGCTGGAAGTCACGAACCCTAATCAGAAAACCAACATCTCATCAGAAATCATCGGCGTTTTGAAGCGTATTTTCGGCGATTCGTGGGGGCCACGGCTTGAGTATATTTTGCGGTATACAATTCTGGCTTTGCTGGACCGACCAGAAGCGACGATGCTCGACATTACTCGCATGCTAACAGATAAGGAATTCCGAAAAGAAACGCTGACTTATTGTCAAGACACCGTGGTTTTGCAATTCTGGAATGTTGAATTTGCCAGCTGGAATGATAAGTTTGTCGCCGAGGCAATTGCGCCAGTCTTAAATAAAGTCGGGGCTTTCACCGCCAATCCAATCATCCGCAATATTATCGGACAGCCAAAATCCACGTTCAATATTCGCCAGATTATGGACGAAGGAAAGATTCTAATTGTCAATCTGTCCAAAGGTCTTATTGGTGAAGATAATGCCGCCATCCTCGGTTCGTTTTTGGTCACAAAAATCCAGCTTGCCGCCATGTCTCGAAGCGACATTCCTGACGTCCGTGACCGCCGCCCATTCTATCTTTACGTCGACGAGTTCCAGAACTTCGCCACTGATTCGTTCGCGACTATTCTGTCTGAGGCTCGAAAATATGGACTTAACTTGACCGTTGCCAACCAGTACATTTCCCAGATGAGCGACACGGTTCGCGATGCGGTTTTCGGCAACGTCGGCACTATGATTTCTTTCCGAGTTTCTGCTGACGACGCACCGATTCTTGCCAAGCAATTCGAGCCGAACTTTGAGTCAATCGATCTACTCCAGATGCACAATCGTAATTTTGTTGTCAATATGGTTATCGGCGGCGAAAAAACTCCGGCGTTTTCTGCCCGCACATTGGAACTTCCACCAAGCCAAGCCGACAACACGCCGCACATTATTGAACATTCGCGTCGCATGTATTCACGAAACAGGGAAGATGTCGAGAAGGAAATTGATGCCGCAATAAAGCCTGTTCGCAACCAAAAAAAGCAACCAGCCAAACCTCAACCGCAGCCCGCAAACAACGCTCCAGTGGTCAATAGTCAATCTGAAAAGCCGCAACCTGCAGCAAACGATAGTGAAGTTGTTCTACAAATTCGTGGTAACGACAGCACGCTCACAGAAACCGCAATTAGCACAGTTACACCGCTAGCTTCAGCCACGCCAAAAAGACGACGTCGACGTCGAAAAAAGAGCACTACCGCCGCCTAAAAACTACTCATATCGCCACTGGCGCATATCGGAATTGTAAACGTCGGTGATTCGCGGAGAAACCAACGTAGAAGTTGGTCCAGACGGCACCGATATGGCGTTTTGCTTAGTCAGGAAAGTGAGCAATTTCTGGTTTTGGTATCTCAGGTTTTTCGGCAACGGTTGACTAGCCACGACCTCAGCTTGCGGCGTAGACATCACAAAACCCCACTCGCCAAATGACGGCACATTGACCGAAAACGCCGTCACATATCGCTCTGGATGAGATGATTTGACGGTGTTTGCCACCATATAAAAAGCATGCGGAGAGAAAAATGATGACGTCGCCTGCGTCACCATAACGCCACGCTCCGTTAAAATATTACCGATTTGACGATATAATTGCTCGGAATACAACTTGGCTAATTTTTCATTCGACGGATCCACCAGATCAATCAACACAACATCATATTTATCCTTGGTAGAGAAGGCGAATTGAAAAGCGTCTTGATTGACAATGGAAACGCGCGGATCATGCAGAGAGCGCTGATTTATATCAGTGAGAAGATGATTAGTTTTCGCCAGATTAGTCATCACCTCATCGATATCAACCAACGTAATATGCTCAACGCTGGGATATTTCAAAACATCCCGAGCTAGCAAACCATCGCCGCCGCCCATAATCAGCACACGCTTCGGATTGGCGACTGAAGACAGAGCGGAAGTAGACAATGTTTCGTGATAACGCGCTTCGTCAAGGCTGGAAAACTGCAGATTGCGATTCAAAAACAACCTCGTGTCGTTTTTATATCTCGTCAGGACAATTTTCTGATACGGCGTCTGCTGCTGCCACATCACAGGATCTTTATACGTTCGCTTGTCAATTCCGTGCTCAATTTCCGTCGCATAAATAAAGAACCCCAAAAGCAACATTGTTGCAATAACACTAATTGTCATCACAATTTTCGACGCTTTCATTTGCTTAAGAATCAGAACCGCAACGCCAATGTTCAAAGCCGCCACCAGATACGCGCTACGCATTAAACCAAGATACGGAAGCATAACGAGCGGGAATAATAGCGACGCGATTAACGCCCCAAAATAATCGAGCGCTAAAATCTTGCTAAATAATTTCACCGAAGATTTACGCCCGAACTCCTGAAACATCTTCATTAAAAGCGGAATTTCCAGCCCGATACAAATACCAATTGCCAGACTTATGACGGCAAAAATCAGCCAATGCGAACGCGTAAAAACGAATCCCAAATACATCAGCATCACCGAATTTCCGCCAATTAGCCCCAGAATAATTTCGTTCGTTGCGAAGCTGGTCGCTGGATGAAGCTTGATGTAATTGACCAGCAGTGAGCCAATTCCCATGCCAAATAACGTCACGCCAGTTGCCAGACTGAAGCTCAAAATCGAATCGCCCACCAGATATGACGCAGCCGCGCCTAAAATCAGCTCGTAAATAATTCCGCCAATTGCTACCAAAATTGCCGCCGCAAATAAAGCAATTTGCTCCCGTTTTTTCGTACTTGATCGTGACATTATAACTCCTTTTATTTACCAAGCCCGCCGCTGCTGCCGCCGTAAACACTGCGCGATCCGCCGTGACCTCCGCCGCTACTACTATCAGAATTGTTGTCAAAGATGAACGCAAACAAAATAATAGCGATAAATATGACAATGACTATAATCGTCGTCCAGTCAATCGGTTTAATGGTCCTGCCGAACATTTCCTTCTGTTCTTTGTCGCTTAATTGAATCTTACGGTAAGCGTCGTATTCGCGATTGTTATACTTCTCAATCGTAATCAACTGACGGTTTTTCGGCGCGCCAGTATCCCTCAAAGTAGCATACGCCATCAGTTCTTTCGGGAAAACTTGATACGTATTTTTACCCTTGATATTCATAATTTCGCCAATTCCAACCTCATCAACCACCACAACGTGGTCCTTGCCATCCTGTTCAGAAACGGTGAACGATTGACCCTTTTTCAATTGCGTTGGGTCAATTGCCTGAGTAAAACGAATCGGCTCGTACAAAGAAACGGTTTGATCGCTGTGATCATACTCCACCCAGCTATCATAATCAGCCAGCCCGGTAATCTCCCACTCTTCCCAGTAGTAAAATCGCTTATCTTTCTTATCCCATTCGCGAAAAAGCAAACAGCCGACAACTCGTAAATTAGTTTTCTTTCCAGTCAATATTTGGTTGATTTTAAGTCGCGCCTTGGTTCGTTTCATATTACAATGCCATCTCTTTCATAATTATTTTTTCTGCGTCCAACACCCGCGCAACCAACTCTTTTATTTGTTGCAATTTGTCGTCATCCAGCATTTTACAAGTTGTCATCGCTATATACGCCACGCCGCTTTCCGGCCACGTATGAATCGCAATGTGCGACTCCGACAAAAGCAGGGCAGCGCTGATTCCTTGCGGAGAAAATTGATGCATCACCGATTTCAAAGAATGCAAGCCCGCCAGCTCCGTAACATTTCTTAACATTTTCTGCAGCTCATCCGCGTCATTAAGTAAAGCAGAATCAACTTCGCTCACTTTTATGGTTATAGATTGGACCGCGGACGCATGCATAATGTAGTAATTATATCACCTCTAGGGCGTCAGGAGTAAAGGTAAAACGCGGCTCTTAGGGAATATCGGTATTTAGATTGTTGGGGAACTATAACCAAATAATACAGAAAAAATCCCCGAATCCCATTACCGGGATTTAAGCGGGGATTCTTCTGGAAACATCCCCTCAGAGGATGAACCTCTTAAAGGGAGGGGATATTGATAACTCCACTATAGCAAACAATCCTCAAGATATCAATGATCAATAGCCTGTAAATTTCTTAGAAGACAGACAACAGGGCGCAATACTCTTTACGAAGGTAACGTGCAAAGCCAAGAAAAAGCCGCCCAGGCGACCTTAATGGTGCGCCCCGTGGACAAGCCGAACGGGGACTGGGCGACTTTTCTAATGAAAATATAGCACGAGAAGTTCAGAATGTCAATGAGGTAGATAAATTAGGCAATGTGTTAGCTTATGATATTTCAGGCATAAGAAAATCGACTGGGCGCGGACTCGATGGTTCCGCTATTAGCGCAGATGCGCTTGACCAGTCGATTGACAACTCTAGTATACCAAACAATCCTCAAGATGTCAATACAGACAACCGTTATCAGCACCCTCTTCAAGAAACTATTAACGAAATGGAAGCCAACCCTAAGCCTAGGATGACTAGGGAGCTAAGAGAGGCTATAGACGAGTTTATATATGAGAATATAGACCAGAATCTATTCCTAGAGCATAGCACGGGGATTCATGGAAATGAGGGAGGGCGATCTAACTAGATTACATAAGGTGTTTAATGACCCTCTTAAGTCCCGTCACGAGCGCAGATTAGCCCACGACACATTCAACAAGATATTACGCCAGCTAAAAGATAAAAAACTCACCGAATTACGTCGTAGGCTAATCCGAGCCAACATTGCAGACGATGATGGCGCCGTAGAGAGAATAACTGAAGAGATACACGAATACTCACGGCGAAAGGGATATAAATAATTAGTAAAATCCGAATCGAAATTAAGCCGCTTGATTTAGTTATCCGGCAGCTTTTTACTTTTTGATATAATCAAGGTATGACAAGTGAGTTAAAAATCAAACAAAGTGATAGCATTTTTGAGTCTATCAAGCATGAAGATAAGCAAGGTGAGTTCTGGTATGCTAGAGAGCTCCAAGGGGTTCTCGAATATGCAAAATGGGATTCTTTCAGAAAGGTGGTTGAGCGCGCTAAGATTGCACTCCATACAACTGGTGTACCTGTGGAAAACCATTTTTCCCATGTGGGGAAAATGGTTTCGATAGGCTATGGTAACAGCAATAATATTGGTGACATTAGATTGACAAGACTGGCGTGCTATCTTATCGCTCAAAACGGTAACCCAACCAAAAAACCTAGAGTTGCGGAAGCTCAGAATTATTTTGCAACACAAACGCGCAAACAAGAAATTGCCGAGAAGTACCATCAGGATATGGATAGACTTGCGCGTCGGCGTGAATTTTCTGAATCAGACAAGAGGCTATCTTCTAGTATAATGGAGGCGGGTATTAGCCCAAGAGGGTTAGCTATAATAAAAAGCGATGGCGATAAGTCTTTCTTCGGCGGCAAAACTAATAAGCAGATGAAAAGGAAACTAAACACTGGAAGCAAGCCTTGGGCAAATAAAGCCCATAATGTTGTACTGGCCGGTAAAACATTAGCAAACGAGATGACTGCAGCCAATATAGAAAACTACGGAATATCATCATACGACTCTATACTTCATGACAATAACGATAATAATGACGCAGTTAGAACGACTATTCGCAATCAGCAAGGTATGAACCCAGAGGATTTTCCAGCAGCTGAAGATACTGAAAAAATACAGCGCCGCATTGAAAACCAGAGTACACCTAAAATTGATAGCCCTAACCTCTAGATTGTGCTATAATAACCTTACAATTAAGCACGAAGTGTGACTCTAAAAAACGAGAGCGCGTTGTCATCCAAAAAAGAAGGAAGCGTGCGTCGCAGCGTTGTATAAGTAGCAATCTGAGGTGATCGTTTGAGATAAATACGAAGCCGCCCAAGTCAGTATGGAGCGAAGAACTAGGCCCTCTTGGTGACCAGACAACAGACGATAGCTCTTATCCAATTTAATAGTATTTTTACAATTTGGAGATTTGGGGTTTGTGGTGTATGCTATAGGTACTTTAGTAAGTAAATGGGAGGCTTTACTAAAATGGTATCTAAGGACAAAATCATCAAAAGCACTATTGGTGCTGTTATTGGAGTAAGCGAGTGACTGTATGAGTGATTGGCACGTGTGGCTTTTCTATGGCGCCGCTGCATTTATTTCTGTATATTCAGTCATAACCTGGAAACAAATAATGTGGCTATATACGCTGGCATCGCCATATGGAGTTGATGATAACGATGTTGCTATAAGGATGTTTTCTTGGAGTGCTCTGCGTCAATTGGCTGCTAGTACCTTTTCCATACCGGCATTCATTTTGCTTGGTCAAAAATGTATAAGTAGTATTCCAACGGAGTTTGTTACTGCTCCATTTACTTTAGTTATTGCTACAGTAATATATACACTTGTATGTAGCTATTCAGCACCAGAAAAAGCATTTTATAGGCTCAAAAAGTATGGATACTTAGCGGAGGATGCAACTGGTAATGGGAGATGGATAGAATTTACCATTCGCCATTTTATGCAATATACCTATGGGATGGTCCTGTCCCTTATTGGCATTATTGCAGTGTCTATATTTCTTCTGTATATAGCGTTATTCTAGCGTGCTACACAAAAATGCTGCACTACAACCCTACCATCACCTACGCCAATACCAGTATAGGTGTACTTGGGGTCGAGCATGGCAGCTTTGTGCGGCGGTGAACTAAGCCACCAATCTATAGATTGCTTTGTATCTGTTCCGCTATCGTTCCAAGTCAAGTTTTCGCTGGCGTTTGTGCAAGCGGCAACTTGAAGTCTCCTCATTTCTTCTGTAAGCGGTTGGTTCGTGTCTGGCATGTAGTGTCCGCGATAATTCCTGGCTATCATGTCGTCGGCTTTCATTTGAGCGGTCTTAGATAAGTTTGGGTGCAGTTTTAGTGGTGCAACGCCGACTTTGGCTCGTTCAATATTGACAGCGTTCAATATTGACAGCTCTGTCGGCGGTTCTATCTTTTTGCTATTAGATAATTTGTTAGTATTTTGAGATGAAGGCGATTCTACAACAGGGGTTGTCTTTGTCATTTCTGCATTACGTTGAGTAACAAAGAAACAAGCAGCACCTGCACCAACGACTACTGCGATGCTAGCAAAAACGGCAAGAATAAATTCAGTTTTCTTCACGCCGACAGTATAACTGAAATCATCAGATTTGTCAATAACACTCCAAGTTACAAAAAAGGAGTGTTTTTCTTATGCAAGGAAATGAATCATATCGTCAGTACCTTCAATATCACGCAAACAATCACCCGTCAGCAACCAAACGAGCAGAAGCCCAAGCCCTACTAAATGTCACTGGAGATGACGGCGGGCTTAACGGCTACTTCCTAATGGGTAACGGCACTAATAATAGAGGTCAAACCGTCGGAGAGCAAAAGTCTAATGGCTACACTGCATCATCCCTCAACCGTTCAGTAAATCCGTGGTGGATGAATTCATATGCCAGTTGGCGAAATATGACCAAAATAATACTTGCGCAATAATATTAAGTGAGGTACACTGTAGTTACAGTCCCTTAAGTAAGGATTGTGTCAATATCTAAGTTGTTTTAGGTTTCTATAATAATTTAGCAACTTAGGGCGGCGATTTTGGTCGTGCAGCTACGGTTGAGAATTCTATTGTGAATCTAAAGCAAAGCTCTAATCCGCTCACTTGTTGAGCGGATTATCTTTTGCACTGCGGCTGAGCGCCGCACAATTTCAATTATCACTTTTTAGTTGTATAATTATGCTAATGATACTATAAAAAGGACTTATTCATGGCAGAAAAATCTTCATATTCACCAAAAAAATATTCACTAGGTTTAGATATCGGGACGTCTTCAATCGGCTGGGCAGTATTGGACTTAGATAAAGAGCGCATCCATGATTTAGGGGTGCGCATTTTTGAGCGACCAGAAGATCCACAAAACGGAGATTCGCTTGCTAAACCTCGCCGCGATGCCAGGTCAGCTCGCCGTCGCTTAAAACGGCGACGTCAACGCTTGAATAACTTGAAGCAATTCTTTATTGACCAAAATATTCTTACCAGAGATCGAATCGAAGAAGTGTTAAGTGACAAATCCGAATTTAACAAATTAGACGTATATGCTCTCCGTTCAAAAGCGCTCACCGAAGAATTATCTCCAGAGGAACTGCTCAAGGTCATGTATCAAATCGCCAAACGACGTGGATTTAAGTCGAATCGTAAAGTCGAGGAAGAGTCGGAAAAAGAAGGTGGCCGTGTGTCAAAAGCCTTGAAAACTAATGAAAAGTTCCTCGCCGAGAATGGATATAAAACTGTCGGTGAAGCTCTGAGCCACGATGAAAACTTTGCGTCACATAAACGCAATAAGCGTGACGATTATACTAATAGTTTTTCTCGTGATGATTTTTTGCACGAATTAGAAAAGATTATTGAGGTCCAGAAAAGCTATGCCTTAAAAAGCGTTTCCGATACAGCGATCAATGAAATGCTTTACGGCTTGGACGATGACAAAAATGTCGTAAATGTATCAGCAATTATGTACCAGCGCCCATTTATGACTGAAGAGCTGATTAAAAAAATGGTTGGGAATTGTACCTTTGAAGAAAATGAAAAACGAGCACCAAGAGCTAGCTACAGCTTCGAAATTTTTCGCTTGGCAAGCGACTTATCGCATCTAGTATTCATACCTCGTGACGCCAGCAAGCGCCAGGCAAAGCGAGAAAATCTAGAGATAAGATTATCTTCAGATCAGATAAATAAAGTTATCGAAGCCGCCAAAAATCAAAAAAGCCTAACATATAAAAAAGTGCGTAGCATTGCGGGAATTAGCGAAGATTATGTTCCAAAATATACACACGGAAAGAAAAAGGATGGCGATGAATTCGGAGAAGGAAATGTATTCGGTGGCTTAAAAGCATATAGCGACATTAAAGCGGCGCTGAAAAATCTACCAGAAGATTGGGCGAAAATTGACAACGAACCAACGATCAATCAAATCGCTTATATTCTCACTACACAAAAATCTGACGAAGGAATTAAAACCGAATTAAATGCATTGCCAATTTCCGATGACGCTAAAAACGCAATTATCAAAATTAAAGCTACTAATTTTGGGTCATTCTGCCATCTGTCGATAAAAGCTTTGCAAAAAATCACACCGCATATTCTTAATGGTATGACTTATGATAAAGCCTGTGAAGCCGCTGGTTATGACTTCAAGAAACAATCAGCTAGCCTAGAACAAATCACCAATCCTGTCGTAAAACGTGCCATATCACAAACACTGAAGGTCGTTCGCGCCATTGAACGCAAATACGGTAAACCTTACTTTATTAAAGTTGAAACTGCTCGCGACTTGGCAAAAAACTTCAAAGAGCGCAACGCAATTAAAAAAGAAAATGAAGAGAATCAAGGATATAACGAAGACATTAAATCTATAATCGCCGACGGATATGAAGCATCGCCAAAAACTAAAGGTGGCAAGCAACTTCTCAGCCACCTAAAAGAACTTAGCGTACCACTGAATAAAAACGCCGATTTTAATGGTCAGCAAATTATTAAGGTTAAGCTCTATCGCGAACAAAACGGTATTTGCCCATATTCTGGAAAACCAATTGATTTTGACACGATGCTACAAGACGACAATGCATATCAGATAGACCACATCGTACCGTTTTCACGTTCCAATAATGATGGGATAACTAATAAAGTACTGGTGCTGACAGAGGAAAACCAGAAAAAGAGCAATAAAACTCCATTTGAATATTTTGGCGCAGATGAAAACCGCTGGAAGGAGTTCGTCGCCAGAGTAGAGTCGATATATAAGACACGCGATATTAAAACGGACGATAAGGCCACAAACGCCATCAACTACAAATATAACGGCTACGCAATGAAGAAAAAGCAAAATCTGCTTCTGCAGGATTATAAAAATGACAGCTGGAACGTACGAGCCTTAAACGATACTAGATATATCACACGATTTATTCAGAATTATTTAAGCCAAAACGTTGACTTTGCAGGAGATAAAGGAAAACAGCACGTAATCGCACCAAATGGAACAACGACAGCATATCTACGCAAGCGTTGGGGTCTGGCTAAAGATCGTAGTGAAGACGTTCTGCATCACGCCAAGGATGCGGCGGTTGTGGCGGCAATTAGTCCAAAGATTGTCTATCAAGCAAATCTCTTCTCGAAAGAGCAGGAGATGAAACTGTATTTGAATAACGCTAAAACAATTGATGAAAAACGACAAATTTTATTACAATCTACCGACGAGAACACTGGCGAGATTACTGATGAAGCGGCATTTACCCAGACACAAAAAGACCTCGCACAAGCCGAATATTTCAAGCTGCGTAGTGATGAAGAGACCAAAAATCGCTTTCCAGGCCCATGGACAGATTTTAGTAAAGAAATAAGGAAACGCAGCCTCAACGCTGATATCGCCACGCTACAAAATGAACTACGCGGACTTGATAACTACGACGAAGAGTTTCGATTGAGCGTAAAACCAATTTTCGTCTCACGTATGCCACGCCGTAAAGCGACTGGTTCGGCACATAAAGAAACAATTCGCTCACCAAAAGTTAAAGACGGTGACCAGAGAACCGTACGAATGCCGCTCAAAAAAGTTAAACGCAAGGATGTCGAAAATTCCACACTTAAAGAGTCGGACAAGTGGCTATACAAAAAATTACTTGAAAGACTGGACGCTTGCGACGATAACCCTGAAAAAGCGTTCGCCGAACCCATATATAAAAACGACAAGAAGACTGATAAAAACGGCAATAAGCTGTCTCCGGTCTCAACTATCAAAGTATATTCGACACAACCAAGCGGATTTTATATCAACGACGATAAAGCATTTGTTAACAACGGATCTATGGTGCGACTTGACGTGTACCAAAAGCCGAACAAGAAAGGAAAGATTGAACACTTCTTCGTGCCAGTTTACGCCCACCAAGTTGGGAAAAATAGGCCCGCACCAACAAAAATACTACCAGCACCAAAAGGATTTACTGATGTAGATGAAACATTTACTAAAGTTTGCTCATTGTATCCAAATGATTATGTAAGGTGTTATTTCGGAAATGAAATTAAAGAAGGGTATTACGTAAAATACGGCATTAATAATGGAGCCATGCAGGTGATATTCCATAGCTCTGTCAGCAAGGACAAGGATCAACTTATCCAGATCTCACCTCGCTCCGCGAATCTCATTGAGCGCTACGATATCTCTATCCTCGGCGATAATTATAGGTGGCTATAAATGGCCTGGCGCGTCGTAGCTATCGAAAATCCTGCGCGGCTTAGCGTGCGTGATAATCAACTAGTAATTACACAGGAGATGGAATCGACTCTTCCAATTGAAGATATTGACGCCTTAATTTTAGACAATTACGGATCAACTATCACGACAAATTTACTGACAGCATTAGCTACAAAAGGAACAACTACTATAATATGCGACGAAAAGCATTTGCCTGCCAGCGTACTTTTACCATATTCACAGCATTCGCGCCAAGCCAAAGTTTCGCGTCAACAATTGTCCATGAGTCAACCCTTAAAAAAGCAGCTATGGCAACAAATTATTATCAGTAAAATCACAAATCAAGCAGACGTCTTGCGGGCTCGCGGGCTAGACGATTTCACTTTGCGGTCTTTAGCTAACGATGTTAAATCGGGCGACACCAGCAATCGCGAGTCGATTGCCGCCAGAATCTATTTTGACCAAATACTGGGCGACGCCACACGCCGCAAGCCGATCTGGCATAATGCCGCACTCAATTATGGTTACGCGATGGTGCGAAGTCACATTGCCAGACATATTGCTGCTCGCGGACTAGTTGCCTCACAGGGGCTATTTCACCACAATGAGCTCAATAGCTTCAATCTAGCCGACGACTTAATCGAGCCTTATCGCGCTGCCGTTGATATGTACATTTTAGAGAACGTCGCGCCACACCACACCGGAGACCCGGATTCCAGCCTCACCAAGCACGACAGACAACTCACTATTGACATATTAAATTATTATGTTATAGTGAACGGTAAGAAGTTTACCGTGAGACATTCGGTTGAGCGAACAGTTGAGAGCTTTATTGAATGCATAGAGAAAAAGGAGGCAGATAAGCTTCTTCTACCAAAAATCGTCCTCCAGTAAAAGGAATGTCATACAAACTTATGAGGGTCGCAGTATTTTTTGATTTGCCGACCAATACCAAAACAGAGCGCAAAGCCGCCACACAGTTCCGTAAATTCTTATTGGACGACGGTTTTGACATGCTCCAATACAGCATATATACGCGGCTATGTCCAAATCGTGACGTTGCAGAAAAACATATGATGCGAATTAAGAGACATGCTCCGGACAATGGCTCGGTGCGATTGCTTTATTTAACAGAGCATCAATTTACGCACATGCACGTTATTGTTGGCGAAAAAACCACCCAAGAAAAGTCCGTTCCAGCCGGGCAATTAGCATTTTTCTAACCAAAAATCCCCCTCGTAACAGAGGGGGATTTAAGGAAGTATTATATCAATATCTAAATTGTTAGGGAACTATAACCTTCTCGTGGTGTTCATTGGCGTGATTTAATTATATCAATATCTAAATTGTTAGGGAACTATAACCCGTCTTCCTGCCACTTCACCTCGACGTCAATTATATCAATATCTAAATTGTTAGGGAACTATAACTCTGTCTAACTGGTAGCACCAACGCACCTTATTATATCAATATCTAAATTGTTAGGGAACTATAACTATAACAACATCGCTATCATTTTCAAGGTAATTATATCAATATCTAAATTGTTAGGGAACTATAACGCAATTTTGGTAATATTTGGATAGGCGTTATTATATCAATATCTAAATTGTTAGGGAACTATAACTGTGCGGTCTGTGATTTCCTGGGTTGTGTTATTATATCAATATCTAAATTGTTAGGGAACTATAACGCCGTATGATTTAATCCTGCCCGCGATATTATATCAATATCTAAATTGTTAGGGAACTATAACCCCTGTGTTCCGATAACGTCATTCATTGCGATTATATCAATATCTAAATTGTTAGGGAACTATAACGATCCCGGTCATGTTCGGGGCTATTCGTATATTATATCAATATCTAAATTGTTAGGGAACTATAACAGGTTTGGCGTTAATGACAGCTTACGCGGCATTATATCAATATCTAAATTGTTAGGGAACTATAACTCAAGGCGATATTATTGATTTTTCAATGACGGTTGTAGTAATATGGCAATGTAAGACAGCAGCGCCCCTCTTATGTTAGAGCAACGCGGGCTGTCTTATTTTATTGTATATTTAAGCATATTGCGGAATCTAACAAATAGTGATAAACTGCAATCGCATGGTTTGAGCATCCATGCTCTCTTCCTGCCCTCTGAAAATGGGGGGGCGGGTTTTATTTATGTGCGGCGGACGCCATACGGTAAATTATCATTTTCAGGATAGATTTTACATAAAAAGTATACAAAATGCCTGCAAAATGATTACATTATGAGCGCAACTTTTGCTATAATAGAAGCACTCAGGCGAGGCATATCAACAATTAGAGAATACGGCATATTATAATGAATCGCAAACGCGAAAAGATAATAAAAATATAAAACTTAACGCCTCGCTTGGTGCTAGGGTCCTCTAAAAAGAAAGGAAAGGCTATGCCAATAGTAAATCGAATTGTAAAAAAGAATGGCAAGATTATCAAATCTAAGGTAGAAGTACCTGCGCCATTTTACAGCGTCAGGATTAAGCAGGAAGTGTATGAACGACTTGTAATGCTTGCTGCTGAAAACGGTCGTAGTGTAACTGGTGAGATAAACTGGAGACTTGAGCAATCGCTTAAACAGTAGTATGATAACCGGGCAGCTGTTGTGATTTGCAACTGACATTGTATGAAGACACCTCAAAAACGAGGTGTCTTTTTTGATAAAGCACATTTTACTGACAATCAAAATAAGGCAGGGGTATGCCCCTACTGCGATTTAAGGCAGGCGAATGGAACAGTGAAATAATTAAACACAGAATCACCCAAGCTCTTTCGCAAAACTAGCAATTAAAGAACAATAGAACAAAATACGAACTAATTATTAGTAATTTTTAAGCATACATAAAGCCGAATCGGCTGAGTATTTATATTGATAAATTTTGCGCGATACAAACATAAATTATAAATCCGAGCCAATGCAGATAAACCAATATACAACATAAAACACACCAAGCCGACAAATAGGGCGGTTTATAAAACAATAAACGATAAGTAGGTTGATTTGGTGAAAATGAGATAAATTTATCGCGAAGAAAGACGATGGAATAGTCGTGTTTTAGATATAGTTTTAATGTCGCACAATGTACCTTTTACGCAATAATAAATGCCGTACAAAGATGGATATACATATGTCTATATATATTCGCTAACACCTTAAAAACGAACTTTTTTCTGGTAATTCGGCTAGGGGATTCTCTTATTATATACAACTTCATAAAACATACTGTCTTTTATAAAAATATACACCAACAAAATACGAACTTAAAAAATATTTTTAATTCCAGCACTGCATATACTGGAGTGCTACATTGATATTTTTACATCAATATAAACTCTGAGTATGCGCGCCGTAAGCTCGTTAAGTTTTCCACAACGCATTTTATATTATTTGACATTTTTATATTTTTATTGCCCTACTCCCCTAGCTTATCATTTTGCGATTATTTGACTTTTGCATATTTTTATATTGTTATATATATTTTCTACGCCATACAGAAATAGAACAAAAAGAGAACTTACTCTATCCAGAAGAGAAGTTGACCGCCGCCCTACTTATAGAACGACCTCTGATCTACCCTGACGTCTATATACCCTGGCTTCGCGCCATTGTTATCCAAATAACTCAAAGTAGCTATCGCCTGTTTAACCTGAGCTTGAGCAGACCTATCCACCGTCATACGAATCTGAGTCTCCCTGCCCTCGACCTTAAACCAGACTTGGCGTACAGTATTAGCCGGCAGAATAACCTCTGAAACATTCATTTTATGTTGCGAAAATTCAGACACGGCTTGACCAAGGAAGCTCAAGAATTGACGATTGATAACTTCTTGACCGCCTCTAGTCGGCAGGCCACTCTCATCACGAACAGCAACCGTAGGCGCGGCAAAATAATTTTGCTCAAAAGTAACGCCGTTATCATCAACAAAATAAATCTTATCTCCGGAAGACCACTGAGCCACCGGCTGCCTAAACGTCAACTTAACGGCTGATCGCGCCAGAAAATCTCCCTCCACGCGAATGTTTTTTACCTCAGGAGCTTTCTGTAAAAAGAATTGCTTTAGGTCATTATTATTGAGGAAAAATCGGAATCTCTCCGCTGGATGAGCGCTGTAATATTCATTAAGAACGCCCACGTATTTATTGGCGTTGCTGGAACTTTTTGCGTCGGGAGTTTGGATTGAAATATTGATTGTCAATTGAAACAAAAGGAATATCACAACAAGCAGACTTACCGCAGTCGCAAACATTTTACGCATTACACGGCGACGTTTTTTCACCAATTCGTGAGTCTCGAGTCTCTCGGAAGTCTCCAAAGGAGAGGATGTTTGGCGGCTATTAAGCGTCCTGTTCCGACGATACGATTGAGCAGGCAAATCCTCATAGTTCTCAGTTCGACGACGCGCCGCGATTTCTCGACGACTTAGATTCTCGTCCGATTTTTTCTTAGAGAAGGGGAATTTCACTTTCGCCTACCCTGTCTTCGCACTGTAGTAAGAATAATCTTCGCCATATCTTTAGCCGCGTTTGGCTTGGCAAATTTACCAAAGTTATCGCCCAGACCTTTAAGAATTTTCTGAGATTTTAATACGCTAATTATTTTTCGTGCCAAAATTTGATTGTCCTTATCTAGCTCGTCTTCGGAAACTATCAACGCTGCCAATGCGTCCTGGTAAACTTTAGCGTTTTTCAATTGATGCCCGCCCGTCAAATGGCCGTTAGGGATGATGATTGTCGGTTTATGTAACGCCGCCAATTCCAGAAGAGTAGTCGCCCCTGCCCTGGTCACGACTATATCCGCCGCCGCCAAAACTTCCGCCATTCCGTTGTGAACAAATGCTTGCAATCGCCAGCCTTCTCGCTCGTCGGTTTGCTTGAGAATTTCTTCATATTGCTGATTTCCCGATATCAAAAACACCGAAGCTTCAGCAAGCAGATTTTCCCTAATTGCTACAATCGCGGAATTAATTCGCCCGGCTCCGAGTCCACCGCCAGTAATAACAACCAGCGGTTTATTGACATTAAAGCCTAATTTTTCCTTCAATTCTTTCCTCTCAGCCTCAGAATATGGATGGAATTCTGGCGCAACTGGAATGCCAACATATGAAGCTTTCTCTGGCGGATAATTGTAATATTCAAGCGGCGCGCCCGTGCCAATAGCTTTTGCGAAGGGACTCAGTAAGCGATTCGTCAAACCTGGATGCGCGTCAGAATCATGCAAAACCAACGGAATTCTTAATAGCCGAGCCGCATAACCAACCGGCAAACAAACATACCCGCCCTTAATGAAAATAACATCTGGACGCCACTTCATAAGCTTAAACAAACTCTGGAAAAATCCAACCATCACCTTAAGACCGTCGCGCAAATTTGGAAATAAAATTGACGGACGTAGATGAAATGAGATGCTTTTTCCGTGATATCGGCGTAATTTTCCAGCAACAATCAAATCGACTGGAATGTCCTCGTCGAACTTAGCAAAAATCCTACGTGCGCTGGCGCCAAATTTTTTATCGCACCAAAAACGAAGCTCGTGATTACCAGTTTTCTGTAATTCTCTAAATACGGCTACCACTGGCGTAACGTGTCCGCCTGAGCCGCCGCCGACCGCTAAGATCTTGGCCACTTTCACCCTCCTCTAATGCTTTATGTGACGTATATTTGGAAATTTGGAAAACTAAACCCAGTGCTGCCGCTATAAACAACATACTTGTACCGCCATAACTTAATAATGGCAATGGGATTCCAGTAAGCGGCGCCAATCCTGTCATTGCAGCAATATTCAGTATCACGTGAGAAGCAATCCAGCCAAAAATTCCCGCCACAATTAGCCGCAACGTCACGTTCGGGAGTCTCGCAGCTACGTGCAAAATCGACAATAATAATGCCGTAAATAGCGTCAATATAGCCATTAAGCCGACAAAGCCAAAAGTTTCCCCCATGACGGCAAAAATTGAGTCGTTGGTCGCCTCTGGAAGATATCCTGTCGCCTGAACGCTTTTGCCAATTCCAAGCCCCAGAAGCCCGCCAGAACCAATCGCAATCCTGGCCTGCTGGATGTGATAGTTCTTGTTCTCCTGACTGCTCGTCCCTTTGTGACTATCACCCTGCACGAAAGTCATCACGCGCTCAATTCGGTGCGGCGATGTAAAAATCATCACCAAACCACAAAGCGCAACAATCGCCAGAATCTTCTTGAAAATCTTCCAATCAATTCCAGCCACCAAAATCATTGATAAGATAATCGCTATCAACGAAATTCCCGTTCCCAAGTCTTTTTGCAAAAACACAATCATCAGCAGCGATAATCCGGAAATAATGCCCAGCGGAATGATAGTTTCCTGGATGTCGTTCAATTTTCCCTGTTGCGACCGACGCCCTAAAAATCCCGCCAAAAACAAAAGCACGCCATATTTGAGCAATTCCGACGGCTGGAAGCTTCCCAGTACGCCCAATTGGAACCATCGATACGCACCGTTAGTTTCTTGCGCAAACGACAAATGAAGTACTGCGCCTGAGAGAAATAGTAAAATACATAGCGCAAATCCAGCGTAGAGAATGTATTTTGATCTCTCACCAGTAAACCATTTGTACGGCGTAAAATAAAACGCAGAAAAAGCCACGGCAGCAATAAGCACACTCGTCAGCTGCTTGCCAAAGAAATACGTATCGCTATAATTCGTGCCATAAGCATAATTCATCACGTTGGCGCGTTGCGGCCCCAGCGCATACATAACAATCAGCCCAAGCAGCAGTAAAAGCCCCATATAAAGCACAATCTGATACATCGGTCGGTGACTTCGAACCGGCTGAGCGATAGATTGACGAGTTTTGGCGACCGAATTACGCAATATGACCTCCAGCGAGCGCCAGCATCACGCCGATAAACGCCATCACGCAGCCAATAACCCAGAAGCGCATCGTCACTTTAGTTTCTGGCCAACCAATCGCCTCCAAGTGATGATGAATCGGCGCAGATAAGAAAATCTTTCTCTTAAACAGCTTCTTACTGACGATTTGAGCCAAGCTTGATCCCGCCTCAATTACAAATAGCAGACCAATCACAGGAAGCAAAAGCAAAGAATCGGTCAGCATTGCTACAACACCTAAGCTGGCGCCATAAGCAAAACTTCCAACGTCACCCATGAAGAATCGGGCTGGATAAATATTGAACCATAAATAGCTCAAGAGTACTCCGACAACCGTAAAGCAAAATCCCGCCAACAGAACATGTTGCTGCAATAAAGCAATCACACCAAACGCACCAAAACTAGCACTTAGCAATCCGCCAGCCAGACCATCCATTCCGTCAGAGATATTAACGGCGTTACCGGTAGCCACCACTGCAAATGCAAACAACGGAACTATCAACCAACCAATATTCACCTCGCCCACAAACGGCACATGAAAACTCGCCACGCCCAGTTTGGCAAAGAAAAACCAACCAAGCACCACGCCAATCAACGTAATCAGCGCAAACTTCACTGGACTACGAAGCCCAGCCGCGCCGCCACCCAAGCCGCGTAGATTGATGATATCGTCAATCAGCCCAACAATTCCGCCACCAACCAACGCCGCCAAAGGAAGCCAGGTCTGTGCTCGGTCTAAATTGAAGAAAATCGTCACCACAAAGATTGAAATTACGCCAATCACTCCAGCCATCGTCGGGATGTTTCGCCGCAATTTTGCCGCTTGGAATTTGGCAAAAACCTTCAGCTTTTTCCCATCAGTGCTTTCCGACCTTTGACGCTTCCAGAAGCGATATCGATAAGCGAAAAACGTATAAATTGGCGTTAAAAACATCGCTAGTAAAAACGCGCCGACGCTCAGTAAAAATACGTGCGTCAATTCGTTGGTCATTGTTTGTAAAGCTATTCCCATATTTATTCCTTTGGTGCTATTTTCATATAATCAATCATCCAATTGGATATATCTGTAAAAATTGGTCCGGCATGGAGATCTCCCTGTAAGTTAATCCCTCTTCCCGGAGCCGCTACACGTACCATTATGACATATTCAGCGCCATTTTTTCCACCGCCATAACCAATATATGTAGCAATCGTTTCCTTTTGAGTGTAAGCACCATTAATCACCGTTTCAGAAGTACCGGTTTTTCCACCAATTTCATAGCCAGATTTGTCACTCTTTGACAGGAATGAAGATCGACGCGCCGTCGTTAGCATCGTTCGCATCTGTGATGACGCGCCACCGCTTACGGTTTGGCGAATAACTTTATTTTCCGACGATTTCAGATTGCCAGATTCGTCAATTGTACCAACGAGAACGGTCGGCTTATAGTATTGACCGCCGTTAACTAGCGATGAAAATCCAGCTGCGACCTGAATCGTAGTCAAATTCATACTTTGCCCGTAAGTCATAGCCGAATAACGAACCTCATTTCCTTCAGCACTATCCGGTGGATAAATATAACCCGAAGCCTCGCCCAGCTCAATTCCAGTTTTGGCGCCAAAGCCAAATTTATCATGATAATATTCATACAAAGTCTGACGAGCCGGCAAATTAATCTGCAAACCATTTCCTAATTTTCGAATCGCAGTAATCGTACCAACGTTGAGCGAATTATTAAACGCACCTTGAATCGTCATCGTGCCACCCAAACCTCTCAAGACATTACACATCGTACGATCAGCGACTTTAATACAGTCGGTATTATTATATGTACTAGACGGGGTGATAACACCCTTGTCAATTGCCGTAGCGAAACTAAAGGACTTGATAATCGATCCCGGCTCAAACGGCACCATCGACGCGCTATCTACAAACACCGACCCATTTTTCTGCTTAGCAAAATCCGCTGGATTATAAGTCGGATAATTCGCCATTGCCAAAACTTGACCGTTTTTCGGATTCATAACAATCACGCTTCCCTCAGTAGCACCAGCCGCTTCGATTCCTTTTTTTAATGCCAATTCAGTCTGGCTTTGAATATTCCTATCCACCGTCAGTGCCAAATTGTCGCCAGATTTCGCCTCGATTCGCATATTATTTTTTCCAACCGTCAAAGGTATATTCCTCACGTCAGTTACAGATTGCAATAGCCCATCCCGACCCTTAAGTTGCTTATTCAGAGAACCTTCGACGCCATATTGACCTTCGCCAGCCGCATTCACAAATCCAAGCACGTGCGCGCCCAACTGACCTTCGGGATAATTCCTGATCGAACTTTGCTGATACAACACGCCCGCAAAGTTTTTCTTTTTCAATTTCTCCGCTTGAGTTCTGGTAATATTTTTCGCTAAAACTTCATAGCGCGACTTTTTATTATTGAGCCGTTCAGATACATTTTCCGTCATTTCGCCGCCAGCAATTTCCCTCAAACTATCAACAAGCTGATTCCGCTCTTTATCATCAATCGACTGCGGATCCGCAATCACCGTATAGACCGCCTGATTGAGCACCACAGGAACTGGCGTCTTTCCGTCCATCATGTAAATTTTCCCGCGCTCCGCAGGAATGACGAATTGACGCTGCTGACTCGCTCGCGCCAACTCCGTATATTTGCCATATTGCAAAATCTGCAATTGAAACAATCGCAACACAAAAGCCGCCATCACTACTAGTAAAGCGATGGCCAACCAACCAGTTCTTGAACGAATAAGCCGCTGCATATTGCTTATCCTATTATATCACTATTGAGCGTAATGTGTTTCAGTTGTCGTCATAGCTGAAGCGACATTGCTATTCTTCACCTTCTCTAGCGCCGTCAAGCGTGCATTCTGAACTTCCAATTCTGACTTTTTTGCGCTTAGTTCGGTGATTTTTGTATCCAGACTCTGAGCTTCATAGCCGTAAGCCGTAAGTCTGGTTGCCTGAGTAAGATAAATCAAGCCCAGTACTGTAATCATCAATGCAACTAGCACTGTATGAGCAACAGGACCAAGTTTGACCTGAGACTGAAAACGTGTAGAATTCTGATTTCGGCGCAATTGACCGTGTGAACGTCGTGAAGTGAATGTGGTGGTGTTTGTCATTTGTCTATATCTTTTATGTTTATATTTGTATTTAGCATAACAAACCAGCCCGCCCGTTAAAGACAGGCTGGTTTCTATAAGGTATATTCCGGAATACGCCTCAGTTTAGCCGCGGCGTACTGAAACAGTCTCTGCCTTGTCTGTATTCTGGAATTCTACTTTGATGTGGATTGGCATATTGTGCCTCCTTCTTTTTGTTTTATTTTTTCACGGCGTATCGAAATTTTGCACTTCGACTACGCGGATTGTGAACATCTTCAGTTCCAGACACCGGTTTTTTCTCTGGAACAATCAGCTCAGCCTCATAGCCAGCCGTTGCTTGCTCCGAAAAATAACGCTTGATCAATCTGTCTTCCAAACTATGAAAACTAATTATTCCTACTCGCCCACCCTTATTAAGTAAGCGTGGCAAAAGTGGCAATAGTTCTTCAATCAGCTTAAGCTCGCGATTGACTTCAATGCGTAGCGCCTGAAAGGTACGAGTCGCAGGATGATGTTTCATGCTACCGCGACCAACGGTTTGCTTGATCAGATCAGCCAGCTCAGTCGTTCCCTGAATTGGTCGAGCTTTTACAATTGCCTGTGCAATTCGCCTTGCTCGCCCGGGATTTTCTTCGCCGTAACGAATGATCAGCCGCGTCAAATCATCAACCGAATACGAATTGACAATATCTGCCGCTGTAATTTCCGTCCGATTGTCCATCCGCATATCTAGCGGACCGTCAAATCTGAACGAAAAACCTCTCTCTGCTCTGTCAAGCTGCGGTGACGACACCCCCAAATCAGCCAAAATCACGTCAAACTTACGCCCCTGCTTGACCAAATCTTGCGCTACGCTCACAAAATCTTTGTGAATTAAAGTTACGCCTTTTTCAGCCAAATCGCCCAATGTCTTAATCGCGTTTTCGTCGCGATCTACTAACACTGAGTTCAAGTAATTATCCGTCCTATTTAAGAATGCCCTGGCATGGCCGCCATAGCCAGCCGTCAAATCTAGATACGACTCGCCTTCGACTGGCTGCAGCTTGCTAAGGGTTATCTCCAAAAGTACGGGAACATGCGGTTCGCCTGTCTTAGACTCTTCCGACTGTGGTGGATGTTCTTTAATACTCATCATTATTCCATTATACAGAAATAATGCTCGAGATCACCTAACTGGATATTTAATTCTGGCTTTTTTGTATTTGTGTTTTGTTTGTTTTTGTTGTCTTAGAGTGGAAATTTGTTGATTGTCAGTAACAACCATGTTTTCCAAAGAGACTTATGTGTGAGGTGGAGTTTTTTTGGGAGGTGTTTGAGGAAGGTGCGTTGCCTTTTTTAATGTGGAGCAAATTGCCACATGCCATTTTCAAATACCCAGATAGTTGATCTCGAGAGGTTTCTAATTGTTAAAGTGCTTAGCTAATCTACTATTCCGCATTCTCGGCCGCTATTAGCCGAAAATATTCCCCCGCTCGCACAGCAACGACTTCTCTGTCAATTCCAGCGTAGTCGAGCAAATGCTGCTCAATTGTCACTCGTCCTTGTTTTTGGTCGAGCGCCGATGCGGTTTTACCTCGTCGGAATTTAACGTTCAGGTCGGCAACTCGCTCATCCAGAATACTTCCCGTTAGAGCGCTTTCCACCTCCCGATCCCAGATTTGCTGTGGATACAAGTGGATATATTTGCCAAACCCGCGAGTTAGCACGACGCCTGATGCAAATTCTGCCCTGAGTTCAGCCGGAATCGTCAAGCGTCGCTTGTCGTCCAACTTACGCTCAAAGTAATCTGTCTGCACGTCGTCCTTCCTTCGTGGTAGATTAGTTGTTTTTTACAGTGGATGTTTGTTTTTGTTGGTGATTTTCCATCAACTTTCGTTCCACTGACTCCACTATACTACCCACACCTACCCACTTGCAAGCCCTTTTTTTGACTTTTTACCCATTTTTGCATCAAATAAAAACTTTTCCACATTTTTGTGGAAAAGCCTAGTGCTGGATTGGTATAAGCCGACGCTATTTAATAGTTTTGTGCAATAGATTAGCACTTAAAGCTATTTCAGGCCAGCCTACAGTTGAAAGGCAAACTAGTATACGCTTTTAACAATAAAAAGAACACCGGCGAACCGCTCAATTAAGGCGATTTAGTTCCGGTGGTTCTTAGCGTCAGTATAGTAAATAATCCTCAATAAATCAATAGTGATAAGCTCCAGCGCCCTCTTCAATAAACTACTAATGAGATCTAAGGACCACGTCCCTATATCTCTCAACAGACTCCCTACTTGCCTGCCTCAAGACCTCGTCAATTGCCAGCGCGTCAGGAGAAACTTCCAGCGCCCTACGGTTGATTCCGTATAGATATAAATTGTCCAAATCTCGCACGCGGCTCAAAGCCACATAACCCATACCTTCAACAAACGCCTTTCTCAGATCAATCTTAGCCGCATCAAGCGTCATTCCCTGACTTTTATGAACCGTTATAGCCCACGCCAAACGCAACGGAACCTGAGAAATACTCGCTCGTTTACGCTCTCCGTCTCGCAATTCCCAAACATCAGGTATCATCGTCACCCGACGACCATCTCGAAACTCAACAACCGGATATTCCGTCAGCGGCTCGAAATCAACCACCGTGCCGATACTTCCATTGGCATATAATTTTTGCGGCGAATTTTTAACCGCCATCACCAACGCGCCCAGCTTAATTACCAAATTTTCTGGCGCCAAAACTGACCTTTGCAGATTCTCTACATAAATCTTCGAGCCCGTCGTTGTTTGTTGATACGAACGCTCTTCTCCTGGCAATTCCGCCAACTTTTGAATATTGATATCATCAACGTCGACGTTTATAGTGTGTAGTTCTGTGACATCGCCATCTGGCGGCTCAATTTCCGTACGCGCCAACAACGCCTCGACGTGACGTCGCCTAATATCGCCAGTTCTTAGAGCAGTCAAAATCTCCAAAAGCTGCTCATCGTTCTGACGATACTGTCGCTCCAAATATAAAACCGCTGGCTGGAGTTCTTGCCAAGCATCAGAATAAACCACAAAACCGCCGCCCTGCTCATTTGGGCGATTCACTGGCGGCAATTGGAAAAAGTCGCCGCTCATCACCAACTGAATGCCACCAAACGGCCGATCATTTTCCCTGACGGTTCGTAAAACTTTATCAATCATATCCAGCCGAAAATCGTGAAGCATTGAAATCTCGTCAATAATCAGCACGTCAGTTTTAGAAATCACATCACGCCGCGTTTTTGACAATCGTTCAAAAAAATTGTTCGGCAAATGATCATTCACACCAATGCCACTCCAGCTGTGAATTGTATTGCCCCCAAGGTGCGTTGCCGCCAGACCAGTTGTCGCTGTTACCGACACCTTTTTACCCCGTTTTCGCGCCTGCGCAATAAAAGTATTCAACAGGTAAGTTTTGCCCGTTCCAGCCGCACCAGTCAGCAACGCCGACCGACCGCTCAGCAGAATAGCCAGCGCTAATTCTTGATCCATTTTAGCCCCGCGGCGGCTCGCCTTCTGGCTCACCGAGCAGCTTCTTCGACTTAATTTCGTAACGCTTGCCCGTGATTTTACTCTCGATATAATCCTCGTTAATGAGATTTACGAACATATCCAAATCATTGCCGTCCATGATAATAATCGCGCCATTATCATCGCTCATCAATTCCAATTGCATCTCATCAGCATAATCCAGAACATCTTCCTGCTTAACCGCGCCGATTTCCAATTTCTGCAATTTATTAATCGTCTTTTTGCGCTCCTTCACCAACGCGTTAAGATCCATTCCCTCTGGAAAACTCAGCTTATATTCCTTCTCAATTTCAGCTACTTTTTTACCAGCAATCACCTGCTTTTTATATTCATAGCCAAACATTCGCTCAAATTTTCCAGGATTAAACGCAAAAATATCTTTACCGACAATCAAAACTTGATTATCATCCGGAACCTTAAAACCAACCTCCGCATTAAATGAACCAAATTTGCCATCAGAAAACTCCCAAGCCAACGCACTCTTTAGCGTCTGACCTTGCTGAATCAACTTAACTGTGTAAAATGTCGCGTCAGGATTATTCGGGTCAGTAAATCGCGCCACAATTCCCTTCATTCGCTTAAACTCGTGCTCAGTCTCTGAAAACTCCACGATGTCGTGACGCTCATGTTCAATCAAATGAATCAGCGTTTCAGCTCGCCCAACCTTTTCCAGATCAGTCCTCAACAGAACATTATCTTCCGATTCACTCAATTCATAATCGCGAACGCTCAATCCAGTACCCGCACCCAAATTGACCTGATTGATATAGTCAAACAAGAACAACGGCCTGAGCTGCTGCTCAACATCGCCTTTTATCGGCATAAAATACGGCGTGTAATTTTTACTAAATAAGAACAGCTCTATCTGTAAATCATTCTTCTTTGCATCATTTTGATTTGCCCACAAAAAAATATCAGTCGTTTCCCTCACTTCTTCCATTTTTCTAGTATAGCAATTTTTATCAGATGTCGCTAGCAGTTATTTAACCAATCTCTCGCCTTCGCGCGCCCGATTAGCCCATTCGTCAGCCAATTCGTTTCCTTCGTCGCCCTCATGACCGCGCACCCAACGCAAATTCGCCTGAGAATTCGAGTATAGTTCGTATAGTTCACGCACGATGTCCAGATTTTTAATCTCGCCGCCCTTCTTCGTCCAGCCGCGCTTTTCCCAGCCCGGCGCCCACTTGGTAACCACGTTAATCCAAAATTCACTATCAGAATAAATCACGCACGGCGCGCCATTAGCATCTTTTAATGCCGCAATTAAAGCCTTGCCTTCCATACGAATATTAGTGGTGTCGCCATCTTCCGACCCCAAAATATAAGGCTGAAGATCACGGATAACCGCAAACCCACCTGGACCGGGATTCGGCGAAGCAGAGCCGTCAGTATAGTAAGTTGTCATTAGTATGATTATATCACGCGCAAGTCATTAATTGTTAGCCCGTAGAGCAATCAGGTTCTCAATAAACTCATCTTCATTAGACAGAGACTTCGGATTAAGTCCAAGGTTACCAGTGTTTTTGCTATCTATCATATCGTAGCGTCGCTTATGTAGATCCCCCAAGACCTTTTTCGCAAGATTGATTATCGTCATTCTATCGTAACGCTGGCGAGCCGTTTCTTTTTCTAGATAGTCTTTACCAAAACCCAGAGATTGTAGATATTTATAAATAAGATGAGATTTTTCTTCCACTCTCGAACTACGTCGCTCGTCTTTTGTGACAAACTGTATTTCAACTGGAGTCTCAACACCGTCAATATCCACAGCAAATGTTACTTTGGATACTTCATAGATAGAATATCCTCGTTTTTCGCACTTTTCATCGGTATCAATTTTTACCAAATACTCATCCGAACTAACGCCCAATTCACGAAGATTACGCTCCACAATATCAACATATTCTTTAGTTCCCTGGATATATACCGGTCTGTTTTTACTCCGAGCACATACTGGTCTAAACTCCTTCAACCTATCAGCAATAAAATGCGCAAAATCACGAGCTATCGTTTTACGGTCTCTAGATATCACCATCATACCGACAACATCCATAATTCCGTCGCCGCCCTTAAGTTTATCCGCAAGCGATCCTACAGTTTTAATACGCCAGTTTCCAGCAACCATATTGCCATATTTGGTATCAGCAGCGAATTCCCCCATGTGAGTAGAATATTCGCCAGAATCCTCATTTTTACGAATAGCGTAATTGATAGTACCATCATTCACACCAAATATCTTGTCTGCAATTTTATCCACGCCGACTTGTAGAACCCTGTCTTGTGTCTCTTTAGCACTTTCAATAAGTTCTTCCCTATTTTGACCAATTAGTCGTCTTATTTTAGCCGCACTACGTAGTTCTGCAGCAAAAGCCTCATACCCCATCGCCTCAAGAATTGGAGCATAGAATGACTCAGCTTCCAGCACATCCTGTAAAGCTGCAGATTCCCTCTTTGACGACGGATGCTGCAAATTATCCATTATCTCGGCGCCTTTTATTATAAACGACTCGATATTAACCTTATCCATCTCCATTCCCATATGGTTGAAATCTAATAATGGCTGAGCAATCACCCACTGCTCAGGAGAAACTTCGTCCATACTTCGCTCGGCAACCAAGGAGTATATTTCTTGATAATCCTCATTAGACTCTTCTTTGGCGATTTCAGCCATTAACTTACGATGATGAGCCGCACTTTGTTCAATTTTGGCCATATCAGCCAGTAAGCATGCGGAGTATTTCAACTGATCATGACTAATATTCTCATCATCCATAAACTCATAAAGTGCATCTGCGGCATTCCTGGCCCACGTATCGTTATATTTTGTGCTCTCTTTATTAAACATCCTATCAGCAACGTCGTGAATCAATGACAACGAAGCCGCCTCTGGAGGTAAATCATCACCCGTATATGCTTTTACGATCTTATGCACTCGGTAAGCATGATCCTTAAAATCCTCGCGCTCACCTTCAGTACAACTAATATAGCTATCTAAAACCTTACGGCATGATTCATGAAAAACCTCTTCTGCGGGTATAATCTCTTTTTCGTTCAAAATACAATTTTTACTTGACACAACCTTTGCATTATATCATAGTAATGGGAAATTATCAAGACCTGGAATCTACGCAAAATAAATCCGCATCAATTCGCGCGCCACCCTGTCGGCGTCGTGGCGAATCAAATCGCTGTCAGGTATATGATTACCGTGTCTCATAAAAATTAGCTCACTCATATTATACACTTCCTAATGTATCTCATAATCTCAGCAAAATTAGCAAAATCATGATGATAGTCTTGTACTTTATCAAATTCCACAAACTCCCTGGCTGATGATTCGTGCGAAGCTACAAAATCATCTATTCGTTTTACATCAGCCAGAAAAAGCAGCTGATATGCCCTATCAGGGTATCTACCGTTATATTCAGAATGAAATAGCTTTTCAATATGCCAAGCACCAATCAATTTTAGAGAATTTAGTTCAACGGATGTTTCCTCATACACCTCGCGCCGCGCACAATCTTCTGGCGTTTCTCCTAATTCCATACGGCCACCTGGCAAACCCCAGCCACGCGGTGGCTTGGCCAGAAGTATTTTATTTTCATGAACTGCACAAACCATACACGATGTCACAAGCGAGAAATCGAAAATATCTTCGCACGGACAAAATTGAGCTTTCGTCGACTTATCTTTGCCCCAAAAAACAGCTGGAAAACCATAATCCGACGCATCAATCCTCGCTGCCGGATTAACCTCAAGAATTGAAAAGTTTTCGCTGCCCATTAGGCAAAATAAATCCGCATCAATTCGCGCGCTACTCTATCGGCGTCGTGACGAATTAGGCTGCGCTGAGCCGCTAACGGATCGCTGTTGGAGTTCGTATTGACCCACACGTCATCAGCAATCAAACGCTTGCCCGACGCATAATAATGCTTTTTCTTCAGTGATTCCTTATCCCACTCGACCAAATATTCGCCGTCGTGAGCATATTTCTTTATCAATTCCTCTGGCGGGCGATGATTATTGTAAAGCACATAATCCATATTCACCCCTGAAAATCGCTCAATTTCATCCGCAAAATCCGCCACAGTAAATCCATCAGTCTGCGTTGGTTTTGTGACCAAATTGCAAACATAGACTTTCTTCGCCTTCGTTTCAGCAAGCGCCCGAGTAACGCCTCGAACCAACAACGCTGGCGCCAAACTGCCATATAAAAGCCCCGGCGCAATTACTACCAAATCAGCATCCAAAATCGCTTGACGAGCTCGCGGGTTAATCGTAGCTGGCGGTTTAAGCTCTAACCACGGACGCTCGCCGCGCGGAATCTTTAGCGACTCAGCCGCGTGCTGACCATCAACAACCGTGCCGTCTTTCAGCTTAATCGACATCGTTGTATCGTCCAGAGTAATCGGATAAACTCGACCATTGACACCCAAAACTTCACTAGCCAATTCCACCGCATCAGCAAAACTTCCTGTCATCTTCTCAAGTGCCGCCATAAACAAATTACCAAACGCGTGACCTTTCATACTGCCCTCGCCGAATCGGTAATTGAACAAATCGCGAACTTTCGGCGAAGTGCTCAGCGCCACCAAGCATTGCCTGACGTCGCCCGCCGGCAACACGCCCAATTCATCGCGCAACACGCCAGTTGAGCCGCCATCGTCGACCATATTGACCAACGCTGTGATGCTGTGTGTATATTTTTTCAATCCAGAAAGCAGCGTGAAACTTCCCGTTCCGCCGCCAATAACTACAATTTTTACCCCAAAATAATCATTATTTGAACCATTTGTCATGCTTGAATTATAGCACTCTGGAGAATCTAAACCAACGTGCCTTTTGGCAACGCCCATTCCAAAAACGGCTGATGCTGACAATCAATCGCATTGATAATATGCGTGGCGATTTTTGCCGGATCGTTGAAAAACATATAGTCAGCCGGAAGATCGCGCCCATTCCAAAACGGAGTTTTCATGGCGCCCGGCAAAAATAGCGCAACCCTAACTGGAAGTTTTTGCTCATCCGCCTGCATTCCCAAACTTCGCGCCAAACCCGCTTGAGCATGCTTCGTCGCAACGTACACGGCTTCATCTGAGCGTGCTTTAACACTACTTGTCGACCCGATAATCGTTAGTACAGACTTACGATTTTGCGTTGACATCTTACGCCAAGCCCATTGAATCAGCGGCAACGCGCCCGAAAAATTAACTTCCGCCATACTGCGAACGCTCGGCTGATCTTCAAAATTGCCGCGCCAGCCATATCCAGCCGCCCACACAAATTGATCAATATCATCGCCGTTTAAAATCTGCTCAATTCGCGCTGACGCCGCCTCCACTTGATCTGAATAATATACATCCAGAGGAAAACCTTCTCCGTGTTTTTGCGGATCATAAGTCTTACCCAGCACTAGCACACGCTCGCCACGTTTCCGTAGCTGCTTCGCCATTTCCAAACCAAGCCCACTCGTCCCACCAAGAATAATATGCATATGGTTATTATAACAATGACAATATTAAATGTAAATTCCGTATCTAAACCTCGGCCACACAATCCTTGGCTATTTTCTTATATCCTCTCCACTCGCTGCCAAAATCCACGTTACTGTGAAAAATACGAACCAACTCGTCTACTTCACTCGGAGAAAAATACTTAGTAGGAGATTCCTTGAGCTCTTTCAGCGGCAATTCCGAACAGCACAAAGCCACAGCTCCAATACGCAAGGCAAGTCTGACGATCTCTAGCTTCTGATCGTCGTCAGGGTTATTTTTGATAGAATCAGGAACAATAAGCTTAGTTGGTATTGCTTTGCGCAAGAAAGAAATTCCACCATATGACATAGGGTCAGCTAATAGCCAACCGCTCACCTTAACTTCTTCTTCAATCCCCAGGCACTCTGAAATAGATACTCGTGCATCTCTCTCACCGATTCCGCGAACCTTCTCTATTAAATTCCCATGACTACGAATATCACCCACTCTCCTGGCAAACACCATGGACGCATTCACCGTCCCATCTTCTTCCAAAGACCAATCGCCATCATAGATTCCAATCAAGCGCCGACTTTCGACAGAGGAATATTTCTCTGAGCCATTACCAGAGTCAATAAATCTAATACCAAAAGACACGCCGCCTGTACTTTTTTCCATGCGTTATATTCTATACTATTTTATGGAAAAAGTCAATACTATTCTGTCGGCAAACTATTTGCGCCACGCAACTTCTGCCACTTCAAATGCACTTTATATCGAAGCGGCGCACCCGACTCGCTCTCTT
>CALIRX010000013.1 GCA_938042055.1 uncultured Candidatus Saccharibacteria bacterium | reverse complement strand
TACAATCCGAGTTGCATAGGTGATAGTGATATGCCTATAAAGGATCTAATTGCATTATTGGAGTTTAAGGATGGTGTTAGTGCCATCCTTTCAATCCTTTTTGTTTTTTCTATTGTTGTGGTAAATTATATCACCACATATTTAAGTATGCAAATATATTTTACACAAGCTTTACAGATCTAGAAGGAACGGATACCGAAACAGACCGAGATGGTATAGAAAATCCGTCTACCGATCGAGACAAAGATCTTCTTATCGGTACAGGTTTTGAGACTGTTTTTTTCGGAATAACCTTCTTATTTGCTGCTGGAGATGGTTTTTCTGTCTTTATTGTCACAAATCCATCAAGCGAGCGACGACTAACTAATGCGTGATTTGATGCTGGCTTTTTCACTAGGATTGGTGTATCTGGTTCGGGACAAACAGATACTTTCTTCGCCTCCATAGGACGAGGTTTGATTTCTTTTACGGTATGATTTGCCGACTCGTTATCTACGACGATCGAATGAGTCAACAAGCCGTCTTTCGATTTTTTATCCGCTCGCTTACGGTTTTTCAATAGGATAATTACTATACCTACTTGATACATCACAATTATCGGAACCGCTAATAGTAATTGATTTACAGCATCTGGAGTTGGAGAAATGACCGCAGCAAATACCACAGACCAAAGAATAACATGACGCTGGCCAGACATTAACATCCGCGGAGTCATTGGTTTTATGCGATTTATGATTGCCATAAATAGCGGCAATTGAAATAATAATGCCCCGGCTAGCAAGTATGTCATCACAAACGAAAGGTACGACTCGACCGTCAACATAGGACTGATGTTTTTCAAGTCAAAACTAGTCAAGAATTGAATAGCTGCCGGCAACGCTAGAAAGTATGAAAAAGCAACGCCAACAGCTGCCAGCAATAAAGAACTTAGGGAATATCCAAGCACGCCTCGTAACGTAGTTTTCTCGACCGCAGGCATAACAAAGCGATATATATGATATAGCGCAACAGGTAGTGCCCCAATCATTGCAGCATAAATGCACACTTGTACAGCAAAATTAAAAGCACCCCCTGGCGTTAAATACACCAAAGATAGATTATTCCCAAGCGGTTTAAGCAATAACGCTACAATTTTATCGAAAAATGGATACACCGCCGCACCAGTTGCCAAAAAAGCAAGCGCAACAATAGCAAGTCGCCACTGCAACTCTCGAATGTGATCCATAAATACTGGCGATGAACCAGAAACTTGTGACGAATTACTTGTCTTTCGCTTCGCCAGATTGCGATGCACTACTCTTTTCATCATCCTCCTTGAACGCTGTCTTTAGCTCTCTTGCCGATGAACCGATACTTCGCGCCAACTCGGGCAATCTTTTTGCACCAAACAATATAAGTAAAATAACTAGTATTACAACCAGCTCCGGAACGCCAATCTGTGGCATAACACATCCCCCTTGTTTTTATAGTATTACTCCTCTATTATAGTAGTAATGCTTATAAAATCAATAGAGTCATGATGAGTAATCGAATTATATTTCACAATTTTTCTGCCACCTATAACTGTAGTAGCTACGGCGCAGGCAGTTATACTAACGGTCAGCCATGTACTACTACTGGTCACCAAGAAAGCCATCAAGGAAGTAGTACTTCATATCAGACTGTTACACAATCTGGTAATCTTCTCGAAAACACCGGAGAATCTTTATTTATAGGTCTTGCAATCGGTATATCTCTGATCGTTATTGCAATTATTCTATTGATAAATAAAAAGCGCCACTCCAAAAACAAGTAGCGCACTTATTTCATTATAAACGTCTATTACTGACGAGTGACTTTTACCATTGCGTCGCGAATAACCGAACCGTTCAAAGTATAGCCAGCGCGAAGCTCCTCGGCAATAACTTCCTTATCGCCATCCGTCGATTCGTCAAATTGAACAGCCTGATGAAATTCCGGATTAAACAGAGTTCCGGGTTTAGCGTCAATTTTCTCCAAACCAATCTCCTTCAATTGCTTGTCAAGCTGCTTATTCAGACCAGCCACGCCCTTAACCCACGCATTATCTTGAAGCTCCTCTGGGACGTTGGCAACAGCTCGCTCAATCGTATCAATAACTGGCAATAATTTCATCACCGACTTAGTTTGACCCAACTCGTGCGCTGATTGCTTTTCTGCATCCACACGCTTACGATAATTCTCAAAATCCGCTCGAGTTCGCTGCAGATCCGACGTCAGCTCAGCAACTTCTTTCTCTAAATCTTCAGCTTTTTTATTCTTCGTCATTTTTTCCTCCTTTTAAATGGTAAGATCGGATCACCGCCAACCGTACCAGGATCAAAGGCTAAAATCCAAATCGCTCCAATAATAAATATTATTATTGAAATTATTACAATCAGCCACGCCGGCAAACCACTTAATAGTCCACCAATCCATTCAGCCATTACAATACCTCCTCTAGCATCGCGCCCGTACGACGCACTAGCTCCATCGTTCGACGATAATTTTGTCGCGTCGGACCAATCACACCGATGTAATTATCGCCACCAGACGATGACTTAAATTTACTTATAATCAACGTAGCACCGCTACTCTTGCCAATTGGATTTTCGCTACCAATAAACACATTTAACGGCTCATCCGGCGCCGCTTCACGCAGCCACGGTTCGATATTGTCAATCAATTTAGCAACCGCCTGGACGTGATCGCCATCACCAAACTCTGGCTGACTAAATAACTGAGTCATTCCGTTCATATACAAACTCGAACCAAATGACGCAAAACCAAAATTGCCAGTCATTTCCACCAAACCATCAACTGCTCGACGAATCGCTTTATCTGAAGTATCAACATTTGAATTGACGTGCGCCTCAATTGCCTTCGTGCTGCTATCAATACCGCTCGGTAATTCCGTCATTTGCGCTGCCGTGATTCCATTGACATAAAAACGATATCCCTTATCTGTCGGAATTCGACCCGCACTCGTGTGAGGTGCCTCAATAAATCCCATCTCCTCAAGCTTTGCCATTTCACTGCGAATCGTGGCGCTGCTCACACCAAACAGTTTGGCTAGCGTTACACTACCAACTGGCGCCGCAATTTCAGCGTATTGCTCAATAATGGCGACAAGGATTGCTTGTTGACGTTCGGTCATAATCCAATTATATCGCAAATCTAGCACTCATACAAGCAGAGTGCCAAGCCTTATCGTCTTTCCGTAAAGTAGCGTGCTGCATCTGAAGAGAACAACATCATGATCATAATATGCACGCCAATTGAGATCAAAAGCAACATAATCGACGCATTAATTCGCCCAATTGTCACGGATAAAGATTCGGTGACAATAGCCAATGTCGCCACAGAAAGTAGTGAGATTCGCGCCCGACTACTTCCTCGAAGTAGCAGCCCAACCAGCACGATTTCCGCCACGACCAACAACACATTCAAGCCAGCCATCATTGACAACATAGTATTCGCAGCATTTATATCAATTCCGTCAATATTCGCAACTTGCACCAAAGTCGTCGGCCAGCTAGAAAAGTCCACCAACATTTGCCCGATTGTGAACAACGACGCCAGAATCATTAGTCCGCCGCCAATTAAAATCTGCGGTGGTCGGCGACCCCAAAGCTCTTCCAATAAAGTTTCATGATTTCGCGGATGACGATCATAAATTGTGCCGTCCATAATCACTCCGAGCCGCGTTGAAGTCGCGACATTATCTTCAGCCTTTATCCAACTGACTTCCAAAATCGGTAAATCGCCATCAGTGCGAATAGAATCTCCAAGACCGTTGCGCGAATGATAGCCCGTTGAAAAATCCTTTAATATCGTCACTCTAACATTTTTATTGTTACTTTTAACCGACTCAATGATATAATCTCGTTCAATATCAATATTCTCGTCAATTTTATGCGTGAACTGAAAAGTAAATAAAGAAAAGCCAACACTCTTATCGTATGTACCAGCCGCCAACCAATCAACTCGATGACCGCCAGGAAGAAGCCAGCCAGTTGGGCATCGCCAAAACCTAACGTGATGGCGACGCCTTGGATTGCCGTCAACTTCCTGCTGATAAGCAAAGTCCTGCCGCCTGCCAAACAAAAACGCTGGCGACACTGGTGCATTTGGATAACTACGACCGCTCAGCACCGTAAGCACCATTTTCCAAGCCGACCTTGGAGTTATATCATCCGCCAAAACCCAGCCAGCCTCAGTCATTGCCTTATGGAGCTTTTCTTCCGAGCCGCGCACGCTCAAATTGACGGGGTCGCTTAATACTCCGTCCGCCGTTCGCGTCCTGCCGATAAAATAGTTCGGTACGTACATATTGCTCAAAATTCGATGAAGCCTAGGTAGCGCCAAATACGCCACAATTATCCACACAACAAAGAACAAGCCAACCAGCCACCAGCCGCCCGTCGCCCAACCTTCTCTAAGCACTAACCACGCTAACCAAAACGACGCCAAACCTGCAAAGATAAAAAAGGATTGGTCTAACAATGTAATCAAGGTCTTCGAAGAACGATCTTGCCTGGCTGCTATTTTTTTTGGAGTTTTTACTGAACTCATAGATTAATTATATCATTGAGGAGATTTCGAGCTATCAAACGCGCCTCGTCATCTTGACGCTTAAACACGTCACCGCGCAAAATAATTTCCTCGGTCACTCGAATTGCTCGCTCCAAATCGTCATTAATAATCACGTGATAATACGGAACCTCAAGTGCGTAAGCCAACTCTTTTATCGCCGAGGCGTGACGCTTTGGCCACTCCGCTTGAAAATCTTCTTCAGTTGCGTAACGCTTTTTTAATCGCTCAATCCAAGTTTGGCTATTTGGTGGCACAATAAAAATCGCAATACTATCTGGCGCCAGTCGCTCATATTCCTCCACGCCCTGAACGTCAATGTCGGTGATTGCCACGCGGTTCTGATCATGCGCTAATTTCAGCTCAGCCACAGACGTCCCATAAACTGTACCGTGAACAAACTTTGCCTCGATGAATTCATTATTTTGTAGCATATTTTCGGCAGTTTGCGAATCAATAAAATGATAGTCAATTCCATCTTGCTCAGCGCATCCGTTATTTGTGCGTGGCGCGCGCGTAGTATGAGAAACGATATCGCGAAACTCTGGCGACTTCAGTAATTGTTTTTTTATCGTGTCTTTGCCCGCACCAGAAATTCCCGCAAGCAGCGCAATTTTCGTACTTTTGACCAACTCAATTGTCGACTCGGTTGGCTGATAATTTGTAATAAGATCTTCAATACTTGGCATAATATTTACCTATAATAACTCATCAAGTACAGATTGCCAATTAGGAAATTCAGAACTTCCAAAACGAATAAGCCGACCAGGAAACTCGCCCGCACCATTCGCCGTCCGATCGTCAATCAAAATATCGCCTCGGCTCAAATTCTTTACTGACGAAAAAATAACCTTACGGAAGAAAACGTTATCCGAACCTTCGCCGCCAAAATACTTTTTCACCCACGCCAACTTATCACCCAAAGCCGTCGGATTTTCCCACGGAGAAGAAGATAAAATGTATAAATCGTATTTGTCTTTCAGGGCGTAAACCGCCTCGATAGCTCCAAGCACGGGTTCCATTAAAGAAAAAATTCCTGGAATATTATCGTGCTGACCAGCAAACTCATCAATCAACTCAGGTGATATTTTCGTTAAAGCAGATTTGAAATCCGCCAAAACACCATCCATATCAATATAAACAATAGGTTTTTTCACGATTAATCCCTTTTTAGCATCACCATAAATGCTTCGCTCGGTATGTCGACTTTACCAAAGCGTTTCATTCGTTTTTTACCACGCGCTTGCTTGGCGAGAAGTTTCTTTTTACGACTGACATCGCCGCCGTAAAGATAGCCCGTAACGTCTTTTCGATAAGCGCCGATATTTTCCCTGGCAATAAATTTACCGCCAATTGCCGCTTGCAATGAAACCTCAAAACTCTGACGCGGCACAACTTCCTTCAATTTCTTAACAATCTCACGCCCCAAATGCTGTGATTCCGACCGATGACACATCACGCTCAGCGAATCAACCATTTCACCTGCCACATAAAAATCGACGCGCACCAAATCTTCCACCTGATAATCCGCCAACTCATAATTAAACGAACCGTAGCCGCTGGTAATAGATTTCAATTGGTCATAAAAATCCGTCAACAAATTGGCAAGTGGCGCCGCAAATGAAATCAGCGCCCGCTCGTCGATGTAGCTCAGGTTTTTCTGGCGACCACGCTTACTCACAATCAGCTGAATCACTGCACCGATGTAATCCTGTGGCACAACAATTTCGCCATCAATCCATGGCTCGCGAATCTCTTTTATTTGCACTGGGTCGGGTAATTCACTGGCAGACTTAATATCCAACTCCTCACCATTTGTCAGGCTCACTTGATAATCAGTACTCGGATTCGTCACAATTAAATCCAAACTATATTCACGCTCCAATCGCTCGCGAATGATGTCCATATGAAGCAGACCCAAAAATCCAATTCGCACACCGTAGCCCAAAACCGGCGAATTCTCCGGCTCGAATTGCAACGCCGAATCGCTCAGGCTCAACTTTTCAATCGCCTCTTTCAAATCGTTATAGTCTTCGTTGGACACCGGGAAAAAACCCGCATAAACAAACGGCTTAACTTCTTTATAACCTGGAAGTGGCTGGACGGTAATTTTTTCAGTCATAACTATTTGTTATTATATCAGCTCAATGTTTTTATATAAACGCACAGCAAATCACTTCCTGCACACCTATTCATTCTCAGCAAATTATTCCTTACACACTGAGGTCTAACCTATAACTGCTCAAAAATCTTATGAGCTTGATTCTTGCCAATAACCTGAACCAGTTCAGTGTAGTTCATCCACCGACCGCGTTTAGCTTTGTCGCGACGATAATCCTTCTCGTCAGTAATATCACCCTTAACTATTACATCAACATTATGCCAAGCAATCCAAGGTATGGTATCGCTCAAAAAGCTATAATCTAAATAAACATGATTTTCGTTGACTAGTTTATAGCCCGACGATGAAAATCCGCGCGCATACAATTCGCGTAGGATGGCGTCTGCTAGTTCAGCAAAGTTGTCAGCAGTGACATACAAAAAGTCATCGTGTTCCTCACCGAGTTCGTATGATCGACCATTCATAAAAACACAATACAAATCATCGTCGACAACTTTTTCATCTAGCCACACGCGGCGGTCGCGTGTTATCGGAATTACGCGACATCTAATCTTCTCTGTAAAGTTTTTAAAATTACTCATAATTGCCAACAACAAATATATCAATACCTATTTCGTGCATTTTATTACATCTGCGCCTTTCAGTAATAGTATATACTATTTCCACTGCCGTGTCTGGTTGATTTTGTGCTTCTCAAAATACACTTCCGCCAAATTGACGTCAAACCGATTTGCCAATTCCATCAAATAGTTCAGCACGTCCGCAAACTCCTCGCGCAGATTGTCATGATTGTCAGGTTTTTTCTCACCCTTAAATCCTGTCTCTTTGCGAACTGCTTTTGCCAGCTCGCCAACTTCCTCAGTAAACAATAAGAACACTTCAGTGACAGAATTTTTATCCCACCCCTTTTCTTTACATGTTTGATCGAGGTGTTTTTGTAATTCAGTTAAGCTGATTGTTTGTGGATTCATGATTTTTCCTTCTTTAATCTTAATTAACTTACACTTGATGGAATATAAACATAGCAGGAAGCAAGAATCTGCTCGCTATCCAATCCTATTTTTAATTACTATTATACTCTGATTTATCAAACAATATATCACTTTGGTTAAATATTTTTTCCTGTGATAGTCCAAAATCTCTACCAGCAACTTTTTTATGAAGTTGCTGGTTTTGTTTATATAACTTTTATAAAGAAGTAATAAAAGTTAAACCGCCTAATATCACTCCCGCTGCATTGGGAATGATGAGGATCCAGTCTTTTTTAGGTTCTTTTGTCCAACCATAGATTACCCAAATTAAACAAGAAACTGCTGCGAATAGTGGTTGGAATGGTTGAGCTTTTTCTCCTTGTAGGTTAGCGATAATTTGTGGAATATATGCAATAAAGACAAGGATCCCAATAAAAGCTCCAATAGATCCGACAAAGCGATTAATTTTTTGTTTAGACATATAATACCTCATGAGGTTTTATTATATTATAAAGGAAAAGATGCTGTCAATAATTTTGTGTAAACACTCTAGTAGAGTCTTCAAACAAAGTAACTAAGTAACGTTCCAGAGCCTCCTCGTTAGGAAAAAGAACCTTCTATTTCGTTTGACGTTTGATTTCTTTATTAAGAGACTTAATGAGTTTTGTCGAATAAATGCTATGCCAAATCTGGTAAGGAAACTGATTTCAGCAATCATACGCGTCAATACTACGAACCAACGCCAAAAAAATTCAGTTAAGCTTATTGTTTGTAGATTCGTGGTTTCCCTTTTTAATCTTAATTAAATATCTCCCCAGTGTTACCGTATCGCCAACCCGCGCCTCGCGTGTCGTCTTCAGGTTTGTCACAATATAGCCAATTTCGCCAGTTTCAAGCGAAGGGTCGGGCTGCATGGCTGGGTTAAGATGACCGACTTCCAAAGCTAGTCCATTTGCGCCAGTCGCCATCATTCGGATAGACTCACCCTTTTTAATTCGCCCATCAACCACCCGCACGTATAAAATCACGCCACGATAATCGTCATAATAACTATCAAAAATCAGCGCCCTAGTTGGACCATCAACATCGCCAACTGGCGCCGGGATTCGCTCAACAACCGCATCCAAAACCTTATCTACGTTTTGACCAGTTTTAGCAGAAATATGAATAATCTCGCTCTCGTCACAGCCCAACAAATTAATAACTTGTCTGGATACGCGCGGTATGTCGGCGGCTGGCAAATCAACCTTATTTAACACCGGAATAATTGTCAAATCCTGCTCCATCGCCAAGTAAACATTCGACAATGTTTGCGCCTGAATTCCCTGACTAGCATCTACCACCAATATCGCGCCCTCGCAAGCCTGCAAGCTACGCGAGACTTCATAACTAAAATCGACATGCCCTGGAGTGTCAATCAAATTCAGATCGACATTTTTATATCGCATTCGCACCGGCGCCAACTTAATAGTAATGCCTTTTTCCCGCTCCAAATCCATCGAATCCAGCAACTGCGACTTCATTTCGCGCTTTTCTACAGTCCCAGTCATCTCCATCATTCGATCAGCTAGCGTAGACTTGCCGTGATCAATATGAGCAATAATACAAAAATTCCGAATATTTTCCATTAGCCCTTAAACTCCAATCGTCCAAATAACACTTTTTTCAATCGTGCAAGAATCGGGTCAATTTCTGGCAATTTTAGCCACTTTGAAGCCGCGGCATACGCGCCAAAACTAACCATTGAAATGATAACGAATTTCGGAAAAGCGCTAAAGAAACTGTCATCATGATAACGAAACGGCATAATTAGCACGGCGATATAACAAACCACACCCGTAATAGTACCCGCAATCATCATCTTAAAAATCGCTCGCACAAACGTCATGTCGAATAATTTTGGCATTTGACGATTCATAACCGCCAAAAGCACAACCACTTCCAAAACCGCCACTGTCGATTGAGCCCAAGCCAATCCATACGCGCCCATTTTCAAGACCATTGATAGGACGATTGCTAAGATAATGTTCAAAGTAATCGAGAAAATTGAAATATACAGCGGAGTTTTCGTGTCTTGGCGGGCGTAAAATGCTCGCGCGGCCATATGGTAAATAGTTCGGAACAAAATCGCCACGACCAAACAGCCCAAAATTCCCGCGATTAGTGGAACACCACCATTACTAATAAAGTGCACAACGTATCCCCTGGTAAAGAAAATCACCACCGACACCGGAAGTGCCATCCAAAAAATAATTCTTAGCAGGGAGCGCAGGTCTTTTTGAAATAGGTCATTTCGACCTTCACTCAAATGCTCAGTTAATTGCGGAAAAGCGGCATTTGAAATCGCCACACCAATAAGGTTAATCGGCATCATATGAAGAGTCAAAGCCTGTTGGTACGCCCTAACCGTACCGTCAGCCAAGCGCGAAGCCAAATTGACCTCAACCAAGCTAACTACATAATCCATACCCTGATCAACCGAACGTGCTGGCAGCAAAGATAAAACTTTCCTAAATCCCTTATTCCGCCAATAAATTTTGAAATTGTAATCAAACCCAAGTCCAGCCAAGCCAACCGCACTGACGATCAATTGTAAAAATGACCCCAAAACCACGCCCAATGCCACGCCCATAATGCCGCCGTCAAAAATCTGCCAGCCGAATAAATTGACGCCGCCGGTAAACCACACCGTACCAATAATAATACCGACGTTATACAGCATTGGTGCCAGCGCACAGAACATAAATCGCCCGACCGCTTGCTGAATACTAGCAATCACCGCCGCAACCGCAAAGATAAACGGATTCACTGCGATTACCTGCATCATACTAACCGCCAAAGCATGACCAGACTCACTCAGACCAGGCGCGATTAAATACTTCATCAACGGATCGGCAAAGATAATAATCAACACCGACGCCGCCATGGTTATTAGCGCCATAAAATTGATCATGCTAGAGCTAATTTGCCAAGCCGACTGCTTATTGCCCTTGACCCAGCGCTCATTAAAAACTGGAATGAACGTCACACTAAGCGCACCAGAAACCAGCACTGCAAACATAAAATCTGGCACCATGAAAGCCGCCGTATAAGCGTCTAGTCCAACCGGGTATCCCGCCGATACTCCATTTCTACTTGGCATGTAGGCTGAGTTGAGCAGACGATCACGGAAAAACCCCAACAAGCTCGACAACAACGTCGAGCCCGCCAGAATCGTAGCAGCCAATTTCACATTAAGCCGCTGATTTATTTTCGTGACCGTACTACGAACGCGCCCCATAGTATTTTACGAATGCAGTTTAGCTTCTTTTGGTAATTTAGTGCCTTTAAGAATCTCGTCAACCTCAGATTCTTCCAGAGTTTCTTCCTTTAGTAGAGCCTCGGCCAGCTTATCAAGGAACGAACGATTCTCTTTCAATACCAACATTGCACGATGTTTGGCTTCGGTAATCAATTGTGCAACTTCCTCATCAATCATCTTCGCAGTCTCATCAGAATACGGACGCTCTCTGGTCATTTTATCGAACATCAAGCCACCATTATCCTCGTGGAATACTTGATCGCGCAAGCCTTTGCCCATTCCTTGCTCAATCACCATATCGCGGGCAATTTCAGTCGCTTTTCGCAAATCTGAACCAGCTCCAGTAGTGATTCCGTCATCGCCGTAAATCAATTGCTCAGCGATTCGTCCGCCCATTGCCCGAGCCAAAATATCTTTAAACTCGTAAACATTTGTATAGCTCTTATCTTCTGGCGGCAAGAACCATGTTACTCCGCCAGTACCGCCGCGCGGAATAATCGTAACCTTGTGGACTGGGTCGGAATCAGGCAAGACGTGACCAACAATTGCGTGGCCAGCTTCGTGATAAGCAGTCAATTCTTTCTCGTGATCGTTCATTATCTTAGTCTTACGCTCTGGACCAATTGCCACACGCTCAAACGCCTCGGTTAATTCGTCATTTGTGATCTTCTTCTTATTGCGACGCGCTGCAATAATCGCGGCTTCATTAGCCATATTTGCCAAATCCGCACCAGACGAGCCAGCGGTTTTTGCCGCCAATTTATCAAGATCAACAGTTTCATCAGTTGGCTTTTTCTTAAAGTGAACCTTCAGAATTGCCTCACGATCTTTGCGCTCTGGAAGCGTAATAGTTACACGTCGGTCAAATCGTCCAGGTCGAAGCAAAGCCGGATCCAAAACATCCGCGCGGTTGGTTGCTGCCAAAACAATAACATTGGTCTCGCCATCAAAGCCATCCATTTCCACCAAAATCTGGTTCAGAGTTTGCTCGCGTTCATCATGACCGCCACCCATACCAGAGCCACGCTTACGACCCACGGCATCAATCTCGTCAATAAATATAATGCACGGGGCATTTTTCTTAGCCTTAGAAAACAGATCTCGCACTCGGCTAGCACCAACACCAACAAACATTTCCACGAATTCAGAACCAGAAATCGAGAAGAATGGCACGCCAGCCTCACCGGCAACAGCTCGGGCTAGCATCGTCTTACCTGTACCCGGATTACCGACTAATAATACGCCCTTTGGAATCTTTGCTCCCAAATCTTTATATTTCTTCGGATGCTTAAGAAAATCAACAACTTCCTGCAAATCTTGCTTGGCGTTATCATTTCCAGCGATATCCGTAAACAGAACCTTTTCTTTATCTTGCCCATACAGGCGAGCCTTACTCTTGCCGAATCCCATCGCTTGGTTATTTTGGCCCTGAGCTTGGCGCATCATAAACATGAAGAACGCCACGATAATCAGCACAGGTACAACCATAACCGCCAGGTTCCACATGGTTTCGCCGGTTGTGGATGGAGGAATAACTTTCACCTCAACCTTAGCGTCCTTGTTCAAGCCCTGCTCATAAATGCTGCTAGATTCCTTGACTGAATGCTCGGTAGGTTTTGATTGATCTTTCGGAGTAATCTTAATATCGTTTCCTTGAATCTCCAATTGAGCAATCTTACCGTCATTTGCTCGACGCACTACATCAGATAATGCAACATCTTTAAGATTTGACGCAGGGAAGAGTGTCGCGTAAAAAATCAACGCTACAAAAATTATAATTGCCCAAAACAATCCAAATCGTAAAATTTGACTTATTCTATTCTTTCCATTTCTTTGAGGCATCTTAACAGCCATTCTCAACTAATCCTTTCGCCTATACTAATCAAACTCTCTTTATTATAACACTTCTTAGCGCCAATTTCATCACAATGCCGCCACCAACTTGCCAGCAAGAGCCAGCTTTTCCAGTTTTTATAGCAATTAGCATACGCTCCAATTGAGACCCCAGTAACGACACATCATAATGTCGTAAAACGTAATAATATAGCAATTCTTGTGCGACATTATCATCTATCATCGTCAAAAAATATCGACTAAGCACTTCTCCGTCAAACTTCTCTATTTCCTGCTCAATTTTCCCTCTTAATTCTCTCTGTTTTCGCCACGCCTCATATATTCCAAGCTTCTGGTATTCATCAAGCTCACGATTTATCTTGCGCCTAAATTTATTCCTCTGATACAAGTCGCTTTGATTTGTCTCATCTTCGCACCATTCCAATTTCTGGCGAATCGCATATTCATAAATTCTCTGCTTCGTCCAGCTATTCATCGGTCTAACTATTTGACTATCACTCATCCCCGCCAAGCCTCGCCACCTGGAGCCACGCTTAAGATTCATCGCTACAGTTTCAATAATGTCATCTCGATGGTGCGCCGTCACTATCACGCCATCAAAATCCGTCGCCACGCCACGCAAAAATTCATAACGCCTTTGACGCGCCAATTCTTCACTGGCATCAGCCCCCAACTTTTCGCGCCGACAAACAAATTGTATTTTATATCTATCAGATAATGCCTCGACAAATCTAGCATCGCTCGCCGAATCCTCACGAATTCCGTGGTCAAAATGAGCAACCACTAAATCTTTTTCCGTTCGCGACATCAAATCCAGCAAAACTACCGAATCAATCCCACCACTGACTGCGATAATATATCTCACATATCCATTATCTCACAATTTACCTAAAACGTATTTGGCAAATTTTATACTATCTGTTACAATCAATGCAGTGTGGCACCGTAGCTCAGCTGGTTAGAGCGCAGGACTCATAAGCCTGAGGTCGGTGGTTCGGGTCCACCCGGTGCTACCAGAAATTATCTTTCCTCGTCAATGCGACGGGGAATTTTTATAGATACTGAATTAAATTAGCTCAAGCTCTTCAGATTGAACGCCATCCAAAGCCGCCAATTGTCGCGACACAAAACTATCCAATTCCCATGAATTACGCTGACGCTCCCACGTTGCTAAATCCTTTTTTCGGGTTACTTCTAAAAATTCAGCTAATTCACTGGTGTTGATTTCCATATTTTTTCCTTTTTTATGTTAATTATTTAACTGTCTTTATACTATCATAAATTTGACAAAAAAGCAATACCTTTTTCGGTCATTATTTACCTTTTCATTCCGCTTGTGGTACACTGGTAGGGAAGGATTTATACACAAAAATGACCCCTGTAACAATCTCATCACTGGCTACTATAATTTTTGCAGCGATTATTCACGCTAGTTTTCAGCTTAGCGTCAGCGTTTTAACGTTACTTAGCGGACATTCGATTGGCAAAAAAACCGCCCAGAGAAAAATTTTTCGTATGAGCAACAGTTTTGTACTTGGAGTCGCAATGATCACCTTGTTGCTTATCAGCTCCATTTCCTATTTCTTATCACTATTCATCCACCACGCCACCAGCGCAGAACAACTAGTTGCCGCCATCTCTTCAGGGATGATGTTTGGCTTAGGAATCGCAATTTGGGCGTTCTACTTTCGACGACAACCAGGAACTTCATTATGGCTTCCACGTAATTTCGCGGAATATTTAAACAAGCGCACCAAAAAAACCAAAAATTCCATAGAAAGCCTTGCCCTGGGAATAATTAGCGTTATTGCAGAAATCATATTTATTATCGCGCCAATTATCGCCGCTAGTTTGGCTATTATCACCTTGCCAAACCCCTTATTGCAAATCATCAGCATAGTGACCTACGTCATTGTGTCCACACTGCCGTTGTTTGTCGTTATCGTCTTGATCGGCAGCGGACGCAGCATCTCTAATTTACAACGTTGGCGGGAAGATCATAAGAGATTTTTACAATTCGCCAGCGGCGGTAGCTTATTAATTTTGGCAGCATTCCTATTCGTCGACCGCGTTATTGGCGTCATTAGCTATGGAGGCAATCTATGGTAAAGCCAGGTCAAATTGACGTCATCAAGCAAGGAAAGCGGCCGCCAGAGGAGTTTAGTCCAGACAAGCTCCACAATTCCATAATTGCCACTTGTCTAAGCGTTCGTACTCCAGAAGGTCAAGCTCAAGATATCGCAAAAACCGTCACTCTGGGCGTTATGAATTGGTGTGAAACTCACCCAGAAATAACCTCTGCCGATATCCGCCGCCAAGCACAACGCATTATGAAAACTCTACATCCTGACGCGGCTTATTTATATAAAAATTATAAAACCATAATTTAGGAGATTTGATGTCGCAAAAACCAACTTTTGACTATGACTATATCGTAATTGGTAGCGGCGCTGGCGGGTCACCCGCAGCCAGCATATTAGCAAGTGCCGGAAAAAAAGTTGCTGTTGTAGAAAAATCAACATTCGGCGGGGAATCACCAAACTGGGGAGATGTACCAACTGGATTCTTAACTCACGCTCTTAACGTTTATCAAACAGCCAAAGATGCTGCTAAGTTTGGACTGCGCACCAACTCGGTTGGATATAATTACCCTTCTCTACTCTCCTGGAAAGACAAAGTTATAAAGAGAACTGGAGCTGGCGGCAATCGATATTATTACGAGAAGCAAGGCATTAGTGTTTTTACTGGCAATGCACATTTCTTGAGTCCAAACGAAATAGCAGTCAATCGCAGACACTTGTCTGCTCGCAAATTTCTCATTGCAACTGGATCTGATTGGCAAATTCCAGAAATACCTGGATTAAGTGCCATTTCTTATCACACTCCAAAAACTATTTTTAGCTTGAAGCGCCCACCAAAAACCATGTTCATTGTTGGCGCGGGAGCTGCGGCACTAGAATTGGCACATATCTTCTCCACCCTGGGAACAAAAGTTTACGTAGCAGAGAAATCGCCCAGGATATTATCAACATTTGACCCAGAAGTCAGTGCTTTGGTTACGAATGACGCAAAAAATCGCAATGTTTCAATCTTAGCTCGCACTAAGATTATCGCTATACAAAAATCGTCTATACAAAAACGCGTTACTTTTCTGCAAGGGCGAATAGAAAAATCTGTACGCGTTGATGAGATTCTAATTGCCGACCAACAATTGCCTGCAACAGATTTAGGCTTAGAAAACGCCGGCGTGAAATATACCGAAAACGGCATTTTGGTTAATTCTTCCCTGCAAACTTCCGCTCGGCATATTTTTGCCGCAGGAAATGTAACTGACGCCAATATCCAAACTCACACAACCTTAGCGCAGAGTCGTATTGCGGCTCATAATTTGCTACATAATAATAAGATTAAATTCAATGATTCCCCACACCTACAAGTTGCATTTACTCAGCCAGAAATAGCTCAAATTGGAATGAACGAATACGATTGTAAGGTGAAAGGAATAAGCGCAAAAATAGCAATTGTTCCGCTCACGACTACCGTACGCAGCAATATTACCGACCAGCGAATAGGTTTTGTGAAATTGATCGTTGACAAGAAGCGAGTTGTCGTAGGCGGAACGATCGTCGGACCGCACGCTAGCGATATGGCAGCCGAGCTAGCTCTGGCTGTTCGACATAAAATTACCAGCGAAGAACTAGCGTCCACACCGCACTGTTTTACTTCTTGGTCAGAAGCCGTGCGAATTGCCGCCGGAAAACTTCTATAATTACCTCTGATGCGCTATAATAAGTCTCACGGGGGCGTAGCTCAGGGGTTAGAGCAGTCGGCTCATAACCGATTGGTCGCTGGTTCGATCCCAGCCGCCCCCACCACATTCTGAACTTGAAATTGATAATCATAAGATGAATATTTTTACCATTCCTGCTACAATATTATGTGGTAGATATTAAATTTGCAAAATGAACAAATTAAAACTCAAACGATTAATTTACAGAATACAGCACGACTATTTAACCCTAAATAATGTCGTTATTGCTGCTGCGATTTTAATTGCTATGAGTTGGGCTTGGGGCTCCATTGAATCAATGCAAAAAAACTACGAATTGCAACGCTCTATTGACAATAAGCGCCAACAGGTAGAAATAGAAAAGCTGCAAGTCGCTCTACTGGAATACGAATCGAAATATTATCAAAGCGAAGAATATCAAGAATTGACTATTAGACAGCGCACGGGAAAAGGTCTACCTGGCGAAAAACAGCTCATCACCCAATCTTTCGAAAGCGCCACGTCTGCCCAAAAACTTGCGTCGGGCGCGAAGCGAACAGATAGCAACTTCCAGCAATGGATGAACTTTCTATTTGGTGGCAATAGTCATAAACACTAAGGTGTTGCAATTATCACGTTAAGCTGATATCATAATTATGTATCGCGGGGTAGAGCAGCCTGGTAGCTCGTTTGGCTCATAACCAAAAGGTCGTAGGTTCAAATCCTACCCCCGCCACCAAGAAAAATCCCTCTTCTTTCAGAAGGGGGCTTTTTCTTTAGTACTTACTATCATCGTTAGCGTAACGTTTACCCCTACTACCAATTTTCACATGCGGACACTTCTCTCCAGGATTGATATTCCTACAACAGTCACCGCAGAAGAAACCTTTTACAGCCTTCTCGCCAATCCCTCTAGTAGATCTCAGATTCTTCATAAGTTGCTTTATAATACGCGGGTCTTCAACTGGTAGCCCCATCAATCTTCTAGCGTCATCGTAAGAACATCCTGTAGTATCAACAATATGATCGAGCGAGCTCAGCTTCCTGTTCAGGAGTTAGCTCAGAATTTATATTAGCCTCAACCGATGATCCTTCTTTTTGCACTATAGACACATTATACCACAATATCCACAAATAATCAACCACAACAAAAAACTCCCCTGCTTTTTACAGAGGAGTTATGGCACCTGTTTGTTTGGTTATACTATATCACCAAACACGCTTATGGTGCAAGCAAAGGACTATTTTTTCTTAGAAATTGTCAAAAAGCCGTTGCGTGGGTTTTCTTTCACAATACGATCTTCTGGTAGATCACATGGTGTACCCTTTTCGTTCTTCTCAACCTTAGCGAAGAAGTAAATAGTTTGAGTCTTGCCGCCGCGCAAAGTTACGTCAGTCTTATGCAAGTAATATGTGATGCCCTTTGAGTTGGTATGTTTATAAGCCATTTGGTTATATACCTCCTATTAATGATATACCTATATAGATTACTATCTCTATATCACCCCTGTCAAGCTAAAAAGCTTATTTCGTCGTCTAAGCATCAACTTTAACATCCCCAGAACAACCAACCTCATTACGATAATCATGGCAATAAATATCGTCACTAGCAAAGACCACCCCGCATAATCAGCTGACCATATCGGCGAGACGAAAGTGTGATAATACGGCTCGGTTGAAGGCGCTTCGAATTGTAAATTAGCGACTTTTGCGGCAGGATATTTTTCCCACTCTTCATTAATGCAACTAACATATCTCGGATCCGCCTGCGTCGTAGCCCTACCGTAACCACCTTGCCGTGCCCTAGCGTCACAAACAGCCCTAACCTTCGACACGGTATCATTGTTAGACTGATTTTTTATCTCCTCCTCAAACTCTTTCAGCTTCCGGTCATACATTTGTTTATACGTATGGTCCAGCGCAATCTTCCCCGGATCAGCGTTCATGTGCGTAGATACATAACGCTGCAAATCGTATAGTCGCTGCTGAAGATTGACCATATCTCCAGCCTTATCTGCATGCTCCACAGATTCTCGTCGTTCGACCATACCAACATTATTCAGCCTCAAAAAAGTTGCCGAAATAAAACCAGACATAATCAATAAAATAACCAACTGCCAAGTCTTAATCTGACTGAGTCGCTTAATTCTGAACTTGGTTTTCTTCTTGTCTATAGCCATCCCACCGCCTTCTCTATGATTTTAGTATAGCAAATTATCCCAATGACGTGAATATTGTTAACGCTGCGGTGGTATAATATTTGTATGCGAATTTATTTTTCAGGAATCGGCGGCGTTGCCATCGGACCGCTGAGCAGAATTGCCTTAGGGGTCGGATATGGTGTTTGCGGCTCCGACAAATCACCAAGTCTAATCACAAACGAATTAGAGTCAGCCGGAATTCCTATTTCTTTTGACCAATCTGGCACATTCCTGCAATCAGAGCACGATAAATCACCATTTGACTGGTTTATTTACACCGCTGCTTTACCGGAAAATCACCCAGAATTAGTCTTGGCGCGAAAATTAGGCATAAAAACCAGCAAGCGCGACGAATTGCTGGCGCAAATAATCGCCGATAAAAACCTGAAACTTATCGCGGTCGCTGGCACCCACGGAAAAACCACAACAACAAGCTTGCTAGTCTGGACAATGGAGCAATTGCAAATTCCTGTCAGCTATTCAGTAGGTTCTACTTTAAGCTTTGGACCGAGCGGAACGTTTGATAAAAATAGCCAATTTTTCGTATACGAATGTGACGAATTTGACCGCAACTTTTTGCATTTTTCTCCAGAAATCAGCCTTATCACATCTGTTGATTACGACCATCCAGACACATATCCAACAAAAGAATCCTACTTAGACGCTTTCCGTGAATTCGGTAAAAAATCTAAAAAAATTATCGCGTGGCAAGAAAATTCCGCCATATTTGATGAGAAAAATCTAACAATCTTGCACGATTCCAACAAAAACATCACTCTACCTGGCGAGCATAACCGAAAGAACGCTACTTTGGTAATCGAAGCTTTGAAGGATATCGGAGTGGACGCGGAGGAGTCAGAAATATACCAAGCAATAAACTCCTTCCCCGGCTCAGGACGACGTTTTGAAAAACTCGCCGAAAATCTATATTCTGACTATGGACATCACCCGGTTGAGATTCAAGCGACACTACAGATGGCTAAAGAGTTGTCAAACGATGTAGTCCTGGTTTATCAGCCACACCAAAATGTTCGCCAGTACGAGATAATTGATCAATACACTGATGATATTTTCCGTGATGCCAATGAAATTTACTGGCTGCCAACTTATTTAACTAGGGAAAATCCAGATTTACCAACTTTAACACCACAACAACTTGCTAAAAATATCGACAAAGAAAAAGTTCATTTTGCCGAATTAGATGACAGTTTATGGCAAGAAGTAACCGCAGCAAGGAACTCTGGAAAGCTCGTCCTATGTATGGGCGCTGGCACAATCGACGGATGGATTCGCGAGCAATTAGCTAAAAATTAGCGATCATCGCCGCTGCCGTGAATCTTCCCCCGACTCTGGCGACTGAGCAGTTTATCATTATTTCTGCGAGCCACTTCCTCTAAGCCACAACCAAGCAAATGCGCTATAGAATTGACATACCAAAGCACGTCACCGAGCTCTTTTATTATTGCATTACGGTCTTCATCTGAAATTTCCCCATTTTTATCACGTAGGATTTTCTTAAATTTCTCCATGACTTCACCAGATTCACCACTTAATCCCAATATCTGCGCCATCAACCTCGCGTCAACATCGCCATATTTATGGGAATCTTTATCTGTTAAGGTAGAAATTGCTTTAGTTGAATAATCGTTAAATTGCATAATATTCCTTTCATTTATTAGCGCGTAACTCTTACGAAATTAATAGTTTTTCCTTCGCCAATCCACCTTTGTTCGTAAGTCGTCATTATTTTATATTCGTCATTTAGCGCGGATTCATGAAGATCAAAACTCAACTCTTTAATTTGCCATTTCTCTGACACTAATTGCTCCAAACTCCAGCAGAAAAAATTGTGGTCGTCGTGTTTAATCAATAAAGATCCGTCCGATTTTAGCAATGAAGAATACTTCTTCAAGAAATTAGGATGAGTCAAGCGGCGCCCAGCGCTATGCTTCCTCGGGAACGGATCAGGAAATGTCACCCAAATTTGCTCCAAAGAATTCTGCTCTACTAATTGGTCTATTTGGTCAGCCCGAGCCCTAACAAAAAACGCATTCTCCAGCCCGCGAGCCTCCGCTTCCCGCGCACCCTTCTGTAAGCGATCTCCCTTGATATCAACCGCCACAAACACCTGCTCCGGATGGCGTGTCGCCAACTCGACCACAAACATACCGTTACCAGCACCAATTTCCACCACATCAACCTGGTGCGGTACCCATTCGTCAAACTCAAAACATAGAGGTGAATTGTGGAATAAAGCGAATTTATACTTCTTACGTTTTCTGGTGATAATAAATTGATTCGGATCGACAAAACTCATATTTTCTATTATACTAAATCAATAATGGATAAGCTTAT
>CALIRX010000012.1 GCA_938042055.1 uncultured Candidatus Saccharibacteria bacterium | reverse complement strand
ACAATTTTGTTATTACATATGCATAAAAATACATTTTTCTCTTGAATTAGTTTTTAATTTGTGATAGAGTATTAACAATTAAATAATCCTTTAATTCTATCCAGAGAGATAGGCAAGGAGCAAAGTAAAAATGATAGGTGGAGTGTGACAAGTGCGTCTTGTTTCAGCCTGTCTCTATTTTCTGAGGTCTCCTTGCAAAAGGAGGCTTTTTTAATGTTTTTAGGAGGTTTAGATGAAGACAAAGGAAGTTGTCGATGAGATCACTATGAATCGTGCCATCACGCGAATCACCTATGAAATCATCGAGCGCAACAAGGATTTAAGCCAAATCGTTTTGGCAGGCATTAAGACCAGAGGGGTTTTCATTGCCAAACGTATCCAGCAACGACTGGCTCAGCTAGAGAAAATTGAGATTCCAGTTTGCGAAGTGGATACAAAGCCCTTCCGAGACGATATCAAGGTCAAGGAAGACACGACAGTAATTCCAGTTGACATTACTGATCGTGAAGTGATTATCGTTGACGAACATACTGGTCGTTTGATGCAGGGTCGCCGCTACAACGAAGGCTTACACCAGGCAATTGAGGCAAAAGAAGGTGTTCCTGTGCTGGAAGAGAGCATGACCTTGGCGACAATTTCATTCCAGAATTATTTCCGTTTGTATAATAAATTGAGCGGTATGACTGGTACGGCGTTCACTGAAGCTGAGGAGTTCCAGCAAATTTATTCACTTGACGTTATCCAAATTCCACCGAACAAACCAGTTATTCGCGAGGATAAGGAAGATCTGATTTTCAAGACTGAAAAGGCCAAACTTAAAGCTGTCGCTGAGGCGATTAAGGATTACCACAAGCAAGGTCGTCCTGTTTTGGTTGGTTCTGGTTCTATTGAGAAGAATGAGCAAATTGCTAAATATTTGGAAAAAGAAGGTATTAAATTTGAGATTCTGAACGCTAAGAACAATGAGCGTGAGGCTGCAATTGTTGCGAAAGCCGGCGAAAAAGGCGCGATTACTTTGGCTACAAATATTGCTGGTCGCGGTACGGACATTAAGCTTGGCGAGGGCGTGAAGGAATTGGGCGGCTTGGTTGTTATCGGTTCAGAGCGACACGAATCACGCCGAATTGACAATCAGTTGCGTGGTCGTGGCGGACGTCAGGGTGATCCAGGCGAGACTCAGTTTTATGTTTCGACCGAAGATGATTTGATGCGAATTTTCCAGGGTGAGCGAATTGCATCATTGATGGATAGGCTGGGCGTTGATGATGATACACCAATCAGAACTCGTGCCGTATCGAAAACATTGGAAGCGGCACAGAAGAGAGTTGAAGGCTATAACTTTGATACGCGCAAAAATGTTGTTCAATACGACAATGTGATTAACCGTCATCGTCGCGTCGTTTATGTTATGCGACGTAGGATTTTGGAAGGCGATAATATTAAGCCGGAAATTGAGCGATTATTGCGAGCTAAAGTTCACGAATTGACGACTCTTCCATCAAAGAATAATCCAAAGTTTGTCGAGGATTTCTCGGTTATTTTCCCGGTTGATAAGGAAAAAATTGAAAAGATTGGTAAGGAAAAGAAAGATCGTTTGCGCTATGAGAAGGCGCTGGAGCTGGCAAAAGAGGCTTACGCGGAGAAAGAGCGTGAGATTGGCGCTGATGATTTGCGCGGAGTTGAGCGCGAAGTTTACATGGCGGTGCTGGACACGTTATGGATGCAACATTTGGAAAATATGCAACATTTGCGCGAGGGAATTCACTGGCGAAGTGTTGGACAGCGCGATCCTTTGGTGGAATACCGATCAGAATCTCAGAAGTTGTTTGAAAGTTTGCAAGCTAATCTCCGCGATGAAGTTTTGGCAACGATATTTAATATTCATAAAGCCGACGCTACGGTTCGTCAATCTCAAGATGACGAATATGACACTGAACTAACTAGGTTGGCGGAAAATGCCGTTGAGCGTGGCGTAAATGAAATTGGTTCGGGCGAGGAAAATCGCGACGATGACTTCTCTGTGAAAAAGGGCAAGACCAGCGCGGAATCAAATCGTGCGAAGAATCAAGCTCGAAAGAAGAAAAAGGCTCAGCGACAGAACCGTAAGAAAAATCGTAAATAATCAGAGAATTAGGCAATGAAACATACAGTTGAGGAAATTAGACTGAAGAATGGTGCGCGCGGCTTGTTGATTGACGTTCCAGATGCTACGGTAATGAGTTTTCAGGTGCAATTCAGGGCGGGTAATCGCTACGTTCTGAATAAAGACATTTACGAAACGGCTCACATTATGGAGCATATGGCGTTTGGCGCGAATGAAAAGTTTCGTTCGGAGCACAATTATGAGCAGGAATTTACCAAGAACGGTGCTTATCACAATGCTTACACTTCCGACTATTCAATGGTTTACGAAGCGATTTGTGCGGATTTTGAATGGGATAGGATTTTGGAGCTTCAGAGGTTGGCTATTACAACGCCGCGATTCAACGCCGATGAGCTTGAGGCAGAAAAGGGCAATGTTCGCTCTGAATTGACTGGTTATCTCAACAATCATAACCGTGTGATGTGGCCGCGCATTCAGCAGGCGCTGGGTGAAGATATTTTGACATATAATCAGCGCCTAAAAACAATTGCTAACATTGAGCTGAAAGACATTAAAAATCATCACAAGCGAACGCATACTTTGAAGAATATGCGGTTTGTGGTGGCTGGAAAAATGGCTGGACGAAAAGCGGCTATTAAAGAACATCTTGAGGGCTGGCAATTAGAGACGGGCGAGCGATTCGTTATTCCGCGCGATGAACCGCGTAGGGCTAATCCGGTTTTAGTCAGACGAAAAGAGGCGACGAATTTGACGTTTGGCTGGTCAATGATGATTCCGCGCGAGTTAAGCGATGAAGAAGTCACGGCTATGAACGCATTGAATCACATTCTGACTGGAACGATGAGCTCGAGAATTTTTGGTGCGGCTCGTAAAAAAGGCTTGGCGTATGGTATTTTTAGTGATACGTCGATTGGTTTTTACGATTCGGCTTGGGATTTCGGTGGACAAGTAAATGTTGAAACTGCAGAAAAGCTCTTTGATATTATTGTGAGAGAATTAAAGAAAGTTTTGGCTGGATCTATTTCTGATGAAGATTTGGAAAGCGTGAAGTCGTATTCATTGGGTCGTTATCAAATGGGTGCTCAAACTGTTGGGCAAGTAAGCAATTTTTACGTAGGACGATATTTTGCTGACGATTTCGTGAGAGATTATGCCGCCGTTCCAGATTCTATTTTGGCGGTAACTCCTGATCAGTTGATTGAAACGGCTCGTCAATTTTTTGCATCCAACACATGGACGTTGGCAGCAGTTACTTCGGAAGAAAAAGAGCTATTAACAAAGCTGTACGACAAGCTCGACAAGCTGTTTTAGGGTGTAATCGTAAATTGCCCGTGATATAATCAGGTTATGAAAATTGTCATTGCTGGTTTTGGTGTTGAAGGTCAATCTAATTTGCGTTATTTTCGGGAGAAGTTTCCGGAAGCTGATTTTTTGGTGGCGGACGAGCGTGAAAAAGTAGATAATTTGCCGGAAAATGTGGCTTATCAGACGGGATTTTCGGGGCTGGAGGATGCAGATTTAATCGTTAGGTCGCCAAGTCTTCCGCCAAAAAAGATAAAGACTAGCGGTCAAATTTGGTCGGCGACAAATGAGTTTTTTTCCAATTGCCCAGCGACTATAATTGGCGTGACTGGCACAAAAGGCAAAGGGACGACGTGTAGTTTTATCTCGTCGATTTTGCGCGCGGCAGGTAAAACCGTTCATTTGGTGGGGAATATTGGCGTGCCAGCTTTGGATATTTTGCCGAAAATTGAGAAAGATGACATTGTCGTTTATGAATTGTCCAGTTTTCAATTGTGGGATTTGCAGAAATCTCCGCACGTTGCCGTGGTGCTGATGATTGAGCCTGACCACTTGAATGTCCACGCTGATTTTAATGACTATTTGGCGGCAAAAGCGAATATTGCCAAGTTCCAAACCGCGGACGATTATGTTGTCTATAATTCTCAAAATGAGTTTAGTTCGTCGATTGCAGATGCGAGTTTGGCACAGAAAAAGGAGTACCCATTTGTTCTTTCGGACAGCATAACTTCTGCGATTCGCTTGCCGGGGAAACATAATATTGATAATGCGTGCGCGGCGATAGCGGCGGTGAAATCGATTTTGCCGAACGTGTCGGATGATGAGATAAAGAGGGGGCTTAGCGAGTTTACGGGGCTACCGCATCGACTGAAGTTTGTTGCTGAAAAATACGGTGTGAAATATTACGATGACAGTATTTCGACAACTCCGGGCAGTGCGATTGCGGCACTAAAAGCTTTTGTGGAGCCGAAAATTTTGATTTTGGGCGGATCGGATAAAGGCGCGGATTATTCTGAATTAGCGAAAGAAATTGCCCGACAAAACGTGCGATTGATAATTATCAATGGCGCTAACGCTGATGAAATTAGGGAAGTTTTAAGGGAAGAAAAAGTTGATTGCGAAATTGTCCAATTGAATATGGCAGGAATGAAAGAAGTTGCCAAATTAGCCAAAAATAAAGCGCAATCTGGCGACGTGGTGATTCTTAGTCCGGCGGCCGCCAGCTTTGATATGTTTAAGAGCTATTCTGATCGTGGTGAGCAATTTGTCGCCGCCGTAGAAGAGCTTTAATCTTGATAAACTTCTGGTTTTAAGACGCCGATGTATGGCAAGTTGCGATATTGCTGGCGAAAATCTAGGCCATAGCCAACGACAAATTCATTCGGTGTATCAATACCTACATAGTCGGCTTTTGCGTCAACTTCGCGCCGCGCTGGCTTGTCTAATAGTGAACATATTTTTACCGACGCAGCATTTTTTGCGGCAAATAATTCTCTTAGCGCCTGGGCGGTTCGACCGCTGTCAATTATGTCCTCAACTATCAACACGTACCTATCCGTCACGTCGGTATCCAAATCTTTGATAATTTTTACAGATCCAGAAGATTTTGTGTCGTCGCCGTAGCTGGAAACTGCCATGAAATCAATTTCCATATAGCAATCCATCGCTTGTATCAAGTCGATCATAAACGGCGCCGCACCGCGTAAAATACCCACGACGACAGGATTTTTATCGTGATAATCCTCGGTCAATTTTTTCCCAAGTTTTTGAACTGCCGTTTTTATATCTTCATTCGTAAATAGAATTTTCTCAATATCTTTATCCATCTTTTTATTTTAACAGAGAATTGGGCGCTGAAAAATGGTGCGGTAGAATATGTTATTGACTTATATCTATATATAGTGTATAATATAAAATATGTCATTTGAATTATCAGAGCCTACGAATCAAAAACCTTACAGCATCCACGAAGATGAACCTGTGTGTTGGGGTGAGACAACTGACCCTGATCAACATAATCCCGATAACTTTCGCTATTTAGTGCATGCTTTTAATCCTTTTTCTCTTTTTAACGCGATTTATACATCAAAGGAAACAGATGCTTCTAATGATGAGGTACGACGTCAATCTATTGACTTACGAATTAGGCCAGAGGATATTGATGAGCGAGTGTCTGTAAGTATGTCATTGATTGAAAATGGTCGCACTGCTACATATGGTAGCGGTGGAATTATTGTGCAGGCTCCTGAATCGAGCATTGTGCTTACTTCGCCAACTGACGCTGGTGCGATAAATAGCAATAAGGAGCGTCTTGTGGCTCAAGGCCAATCTAGAGGACTGCTCTCGCCGGACCAATTGCTTGAACGTGGTTCACCGCGTACTTATAATGAAGTTGTAGCGCTTGGTCGTAGTGGATTAAGGGCTGCTGGGTTTTTCTATAAGGTAGACTCTCGAAAAAAACCTGTTGATTCTGATCTGGCGGCGAATATGCTTGGTCTTGGACGTAGAACTGGTCTGCCGGTTGTTGAGATCCCTGAAGAGAATATTTATACTGAGAACAAAGTTGTTCGATATACATACATGGACTCTAGTCGGGGAGAGGAGCTAAGAATATTCTTAGGCGGTATGTGTTATTGCGCACCAAAATCGAAGGGGAGGTTAGGGTTTCGCGTTGTCGAGGGTGATACATTGAAATGGTATTTTCCTTCGCCAGAAAAATTTGAAGCTGCTGTAGGTTTTGCCTTAAGTACAGGAGAGATAGGTGAAGCTGAAGCGAACCAAATTTTAGAGGATTATAGAACGGCGGATATTGAACGTCAGACGCCAACTGCTTATTTTGATGAAGACGGCGAGATTGACAGGATAGAGTGTTTACAAGATTACGGCGAGCATGAGGTTAAGCTCAATATAAGTCGACATGGTATTACTAATAAAATTCAAGAAGGTACAGCTAGGCTTATGGGGGAGGGCGTTGAAAGTCTTAATCAATATGTTACAGATCGTATGATTGAGGCTGCGGTGAAAAATCTTAGCCCAGAGAAGGCAGAGTCTATTAGATCGTGGTATGAGAAAGTGCGACCTTCTATCGCAGATGCGTGGTCACAGCGAAATCGGGCGATAGCCAATATGGGCTATAGTATTATTCGGTGACCCTCTGCCGTGATACAATAAAATATATGCAACCGCTAAAAAAGAAAATTGGTGAATTAGAAAAAGAAATTGAACAGGCTAAAAAAGCGCTGAAGTTTTCTGATTTGGAGCAGAAATTGGCGGAGCTGGATGATCAATTGAATCAGCCAGAAATTTGGAATAATCCTGATTACGCCCAAGAATTAACGAAACAAGCCGCCAGCCTTCGTCAGACCGTCGAGCCTTGGCAGACTTTGACGGTGCAGGTTGGTGATATGGTGGAGCTGATGGAGCTTGGTGATGACGATTTATTGCCAGAATTTCAGGCGCAAGTTGCGGCGATTGAGAAGAGTTTTGATAGGCATAAAACCGATTTATTATTCTCTGGCGAATATGACAATCGCTCGGCAATCATGCGCATTTCCGCTGGCGTAGGTGGGCTGGATGCGCAGGATTTTGCGGCGATGTTGGAGCGAATGTATTTGCGCTGGGCGGAAAAATCTGGCATGAAAGTTGATACGCTGGAACGCTCGACAAATGACGACGCTGGAATTAAAACGGTCGTTTTGGAGATTTCTGGATCTTTTGCTTATGGAAAATTGCGGTCGGAAAATGGCGTGCATCGTTTGGTAAGATTAAGTCCGTTTAATGCGGACAATTTGCGGCAGACTAGTTTTGCACTTGTCGAGGTTTTGCCGAAAATTGACGCGCCCGATGAAATATCAATTGACCCGAATGATTTAAGAATTGATGTCTATCGTTCAGGTGGCAAGGGCGGTCAAGGCGTGAACACGACGGATTCGGCGGTTCGAGTGACGCATGAGCCGACGGGAATTACGGTGGCTATTCAGAATGAGCGCTCGCAGATTCAGAACAAAGAAACGGCGCTGAAGATTCTGCGGTCAAAATTGTTAGCGATGAAATTAGAGCAACACGCCGAAACTCTGTCTGATCTTAGGGCTGGCGAATCGGCAAACTGGGGTAGCCAAATTAGAAATTACGTTTTGCATCCATATACGCTAGTTAAAGATACGCGCACAAAGCACGAAAATCGCAACGCTCAAGGTGTTTTGGACGGCGATATTGACGAATTTATCACGGCATATTTAGAACAAAATGCTAATTCTAAAAATATTTAGCTTATGGTATAATACTATTAATGATTCTGTTAGATAGGGTAACGAAGAACTACGGAAAAAGTAACAAGCCGGCATTGAATCGAGCAAGCATTCATGTTGGCGCTGGTGAATTTGTGATTATTGTTGGTACGTCGGGTGCTGGCAAATCGACACTTTTGAAGCTTTTGACCAGGGAAGAAAAGCCAAGCTCTGGAAAAATTGTGGTTGGCGGAATTGATTATGATAATTTGAAGGACAAGCATATTCCGCTGTTGCGTCGTAAAATTGGCGTGGTATTTCAGGATTTTAAGTTGCTTCCGAATCGAACAGTGTTTGAGAATGTGGCGTTTGCCCTGGAAATTGCTGGAATGACAAATCGGGAAATTAAGGCAACTGTGCCGAAGGTGATTGAGTTGGTTGGTCTTAAGGGGAAGGAAAAGCATTTCCCTCATCAGCTTTCTGGTGGTGAGCGTCAGCGTGTAGCGATTGCGCGTGCAGTGGTGCGTCAGCCGAAGATTCTGATTGCAGATGAGCCGACTGGAAACTTGGATCCGAAACACAGCTGGGACATTGTTCGCTTGCTGGAAAAGATTAACAAGTATGGCACGACGGTTATTTTGACGACTCATAACGTGGAGATTGTTAATAAGTTAAAGCGACGCGTTATTACAATTGATCATGGTAAAATCACCTCTGATCAGGCGAGAGGGAGTTATAAACAGTAATGAAATCAGCTAATAAATCCAACAAAAGCAAAGAAACTATTCGTATACGTCAGCGTCGACGAGGTTGGCTGACGTTTGTCAGAATGTGCCGATATGGCATCAATAACTTTAGTCGTAACGCCTGGCTAACGATTGCTGCAACTGCGGTGATGAGCGTCACGTTGATTATCGTGTTTATAACATTATCAGCGCGCCAGGTTTTGGTTGACACTGTTTCAAATGTTTCCAAGCGTGCCGATATGTCAATTTACTTAAAGGGCGACACGCCAGAAAAAACGATTAAAACGATTAAATCTCGAATTGAAAAATTAGATAATGTCGATAGCGTTAAGTATATTTCCGCGGAAGAAGCGCGTGAAAAGCAAGCCGAGCAATATAAGGATAATCCAGACACGCTTGAGGCGATTCGTGAGTCTAGTAATGAGATGTCGGCAACGCTTCGTGTTTCCGTGAAAGAATTGAACAACCAGCAGTCATTAAATAATTTTGTTAAAACAGATGATCTGTATAAAAAGTACAAAGATCCTAACAGGGAACCATCATTCTCAGGTGAGCGCCAGCAAGCTATTAAAACAGTTGGTAGTTGGGTGAGATTGGCGAGTATCGGTGGGTCAATCGCTACAGTTGTTTTCGTGGTGATTTCTTCGCTTGTGGTCTTTAACACTATTCGCATGGCAATTTTCAACCGCAAGGACGAGATTGAGATGATGAAGTTGATCGGCGCAGAACGCAGTTTCATCAGAGGTCCGTTTATCGTTGAGGCTATAATGTACGGATTTATCGCGGCAATTATCGCAACGGTGGTTGGGTACGGGCTGTTAATTCTTGCACATGATCCGATGGTAAAATACGGCATTCCTATCGATAATCTTTTGAATCATCTAAAAATGTACGGCGTGCTGGTTTTCTTGAGTATGATTCTGGTCGGCGCGGCAATTGGCGTGGCGTCATCTTGGGTGGCAACTCGCAAATATCTTAAGTTGTAAAAGTCCTTGACATGCTGATTATGCTTATGCTAACATAGATGTATGAAACTACGGTCCACCACACCAGTTTCGGCATCATTAGTCAGCAGAGCGTCTCTGGTGGCGATGTCTGCATTGCTCGCTGGATCGGGCATTTTTGGCATGGCATCACACGTATTGGCTCGCGACTATAACGCCGAAATTCAGGCAAAACAACAAGAAGCAGACAACTATAATTCTGAGGCTTCGCGCTTGGGCGAGATGGCTGACAGTTTACAGGCGGAACTTGATAAGATAAACGGACAAATATCAGCTATTCAGACACAGATTTCTGATAGCCAAAAGAAGATAAATAGCCTTAATGACCAGATAAAAAAGAACGAAGAACTAATTAAGCACAATCGTAAAGCGATGGGGCGAATTTTGGCAGATTTGTATGTTGATGATCAGATTTCGCCACTGGAGATGCTTGCTAGCTCAAAAAATATTAGCGATTACATCGATAAGCAAGAACAGCGTAATTCTTTGAAAACTTCATTGAATGATAAGATCAAAGAAATTAAGTCTTTGCAGAAAAAGCTGGAAGAGAATAAGAAGTCTGTCGAAAATACGCTTCGCGACCAGGAATTGCAGCGCAATGCGATGGCGGCTAAGCAATCTGAGAAGGCAAAACTGATTACTGACACGAAGAATGACCAAAATAATTATGCTGCATTGGCACAAAAGCGCAATTCTGAAGTAGCTAAATTACGTGAAGAACAGCTCAAGGAGAATAAAAAGAGATTTACTTTCGGGGCTGGATCTGTGGGGACTGGCGGATATCCAAGCGAGTGGGCTAATGCGCCGCGTGATGCTTATGTCGATCGATGGGGACTATACACGCGTGAGTGTGTAAGTTATGTTGCTTGGAAGGTTGCTAGTACTGGACGATATGTTCCGCATTTTGGCGGCGCCGGTCATGCTAACCAGTGGCCGGCAACGACGGCACGATACGGCATTAAGCAAGGTTCAGTTCCCAAGGTGGGCGCGGCTGCGGTATCAATGGACGGATATTATGGCCATGTCATGTATGTCGAAGCAGTCAATGGCGACGGTACGATTACTATTAGTGATTACAACAGGTGGTGGGACGGGCTATATCGTGGGCCTGAGGATCCTAAATCTAGGATACCAGCCTCTGGGCTTACCTATATCTACTTCTAGTAGCCCTAGTAACTACACAAAAACGCTCGTGTTAAACGGGCGTTTTGTAGTATAATAAGCATATGGTTACGGG
>CALIRX010000011.1 GCA_938042055.1 uncultured Candidatus Saccharibacteria bacterium | reverse complement strand
CCGAAAAACGCGAGATTGGCGGCAGTATTCGCGACAAGTCCGTTCCAGTCGATCGGATATATCCGTCACGAAAAGCATTTTCGACAAATGAATACGTTGCCTTTTTATTCAATTTTTCATCATCAATAATTTGGTCTAGCTCTTCAATTTTTCTTGATTTAACAAACTCTTGCCAATCACCATCAATCGAACTATCAACCGTGAGCGAATTAATAAACTGCTCAATTAAATCCTTTTTATTGCGTAACTCTATAGACGAATTAACCGCTTTATCGATATCAACCAAGATCTCTTTATTGTTCAAATGACTATCATGATATTGACGAATCAATTCTAAAATGTAATCTATATTTATTTCAACCTGCTTAATAAGCTCCATTTCAAACACCAAATCGTCATTGATATTCTCCTTGTTGCTATCAGTTTTTGGTCGCAGCTCATTGTAGAGATCGATGTACATACTGTGATAATCCTGCACATCTCGCTGACTTAATATCTCCCGTCCGATGAATTCATCAAAGCTAGACAAAATATTCTTCACCCTCAGAATTGCGCTATACAATTTCACAAATTCTTTTTTATTCTGTTCGCCAGTTATCATCTCGCTAACTGGGAATTTATCTTTTATTTCTACAATTAAATCAGCATATCCTGGCGTTCGTTTTCCAGAATCCTCATCATAGCCATAATAATAATCTCGGAAAGGACGCAGTAGAACAATACCTTTAGCTTCACGATCGCCAAATAGCGCCAAAGCTTCATTAGTCTCTTTCTCTAAGTTGCGGAACGTAACAATATTACCGTAAGTCTTTATTGAATTAAGAATACGATTCGTTCGCGAATAAGCCTGAATCAACCCGTGCATACGCGAGTTTTTATCAACCCACAACGTATTCAAAGTCGTAGCGTCAAATCCCGTTAAAAACATATTCACCACGATCAGCAAATCGATTTCTCGATTCTTCATGCGCAAACTCACGTCTTTGTAATAATTCTGAAACCGCTCAGCGCCAGTGTCGTAATTTGTACCAAACGTCGCATTATAATCGCGAATTGCACCTTCCAGAAAATCACGAGACGAGACGTCCAATCCGTCGGTATTTTCCGAGTTTTCATCATCCATGCCGTCCATTTCCAAATCAGGATCGTTGGCTCCGTAGCTATAAATCGTAGCAATTTTTAACCGACCCGCCTCAGGAAGGTTACTTTGTTGACGCTTAAACTCATTATAATAAAGCTTAGCTGCTTCAATTGAGCTAACTGCAAAAATTGAATTAAATCCACTCAGCCGAATTTTATCTTTCGCCTCTGCAACTGCCGCTCTATTTCGCGCCGACGCAACTTCATGAACATTCATCAGTCGCGTAAATGCATATGACTTAGCATTGCGCATGGTTTTTTGATCAAAATGTTCACGAATGTACTGCACAACATTGCTAATACGCTCTGGAGCGTTCAATGCTCGCTCACGATCAATATCTAACACCTTCTGTTGATCATCAACCTCATCAGCCTCGCGAATTGTCCGAATGTAGTCAATTCGAAACGGCAACACATTCTTATCAGTAATCGCATCAACTATTGTATAGGTATGCAACTTATCCCCAAACGCCTGCTCAGTTGTCCGCAAATCAACTCGCCCACCACTTGACGCATTATCAGCAAATATCGGCGTACCAGTAAAGCCAAACAAATGATAATTTCTAAAACTCTTAGTAATGGAATGATGCATGTCACCAAATTGCGAGCGGTGACACTCGTCAAAAATAATAACCATGTGATCATCAAACGCCTTGTGCCCCTGATTACGCTTAATAAATGTGTCAAGCTTCTGAATAGTCGTTATAATGATCTTCGCATTCGGATCACCCAATTGCTTCGTCAGAACCCGCGTACTAGTATTACTATTTGCCGCACCTTCCTGAAACTTGTCATACTCTTTCATCGTCTGATAGTCGAGGTCTTTACGGTCAACCACAAAAAGCACTTTGTCAATATAGTCCAATTTGCTTGCCAGCTGAGCCGTTTTAAAACTAGTCAA
>CALIRX010000010.1 GCA_938042055.1 uncultured Candidatus Saccharibacteria bacterium | reverse complement strand
GCGAGGAGGAAACACCTGTTCTCATTCCGAACACAGAAGTTAAGCTCCCCAGCGGCGATTATACTGCGAAAGTGGGAAACTAGCACGGTGCCGAATTATAAGAAAGCCATCCTAATAGGGTGGCTTTCTTCTTTGTCTTAAAACGTTTGTGGTATGTTTTGACGAGTGATAGAATATAAGTATGTGTATAGTGTGTAGGGTGGCTACTGGCGGCATGGCAATTGCTGTTGTCCTAACTCCAGCGGTTAATATAACAGCACCCAATGAGACTAAGAGTGATGCGAAGAAGGCGATTAGTGCTAAAATTTTCTCTGAAATAAAATCTCCGTCGTCGCTATCCAGCTTTAAGGTGTCAGATATCCAGACTCCAGATTGGCATTCTATATCTCAATCGTCAAAAAAATTAAATTCTGGAGCGAAAAAAGAAGTCGCATACACAATATCAACAAAGGGCGATGTCCGATCAAACTTGTCTGAATTCTCGAAACTAGTAAATGAAACCTTAAATGATAATCGAGGTTGGGCGCGTATGGGAATTATTTTTAAAGAGGTAAAAGAGGGTGGAAACTTCAATTTAGTTCTGTCGCAAGCTGAATTGATGTCCTCATTCTCGTCAGGCTGTGACGCGGATTGGAGCTGTCGAGTCGGATCTTCTGTCATTATCAATGATAATCGATGGTCTGGCGCAACTACAGCGTGGAATAAAGCGGGTGGTGATATTCGTAATTATCGACATATGGTAATCAATCATGAAGTTGGGCATTGGTTGGGGCATGGGCATTTGAATTGTTCTGGGGTTAATAATCCAGCGGCGGTTATGCAGCAGCAATCAATTGATTTACAGGGGTGTGCTTTTAATCCTTGGCCGCTTGATAGTGAATTGTGGTCAACCACGCTGGGGATAGAACTATGAAATTAATAAAAGATCGTCACGCACTTAAATTAGCTATTGTCATAAGTTTTATAACGCTGATAATGATATTGGCGTATGGATTCATGAGTTGGAAATCTTGGGAAAACGTTCAAAACGTAACAAAAAACGCTAATGAAATGGAGAGCTCGCTGTTTATTAATTTGCAAAAAGACAAATTATCTACTGAAAAATTGAACGAATATTTGGCTGATTTAAAAAATAAACGCCAAAGCTGCGATGTGGTATTTTTTATATCTTGGCAGAAGAACATTAATGCTAGATTTAAAAAGTATTCGGAAGAATGCAATAAATCAGTAGAGAAGATGAACCGAACTATACAGAGCATAGAGAAGATTGTTAGCTTTATGGAGTTTGATAAGGAATTGAGCGGTGAAATACGTACGGTGTCAGATGAGTTATCGAAGACCAAGCAAAATGACTTTATTGCTATGGAGAAAATATGGACTGGCGCAAAGAAGAGGCTGGAATCTAGAGAAGATGAGTCTGATTTACGTAAATTAGTGATGAAGAGAATAGACGCTATTTTATTGGCTGTGCGTGATTTGAAGTCGGCTAACGAAAAGAAAGATAGCGACCAGTTTACTGTAGCCAGGGATAAATTTACTGTGGCTATTAATGCCTGGATTGGCTTGCAAAATGAGTTAACGCAAGAATCTCAGCTTAGAATAGATAATCTATTAAGAGAGTTTTAGAATAAATCTGCAATAAAAAATATCCCTCTATGTGATGGGATATTTTTCTTCTCGAATCTCGCAGAAAACGAGAATTTTTTGTGGTGGAACTCATAATTTCTAAAGCTCCAACAGGTGCCGTCAGTAACTGACTTTATTAGTATAGCTAACGCGTCAGTAAAATGCAATATTTTATTCACAATAAAAACTACTTATGTAAATATTGACAAAGCGTTAGTTATATGCTAGCATATAAACATAACACATATCATGTGTGATATATAAAGGTGAGGGTTTCCATTTAAATTTATGTGGAAATCTTTTTTAAAAACGGAGGAAAACCTTCCTATGGCAGGAACAAAGGCTGGCGGCTTAAAGGCTGCTCAAAAAAATCTAGCTCGCGATCCAGATTTTTACGCAAAAATCGGACGTAAGGGCGGTAAAAATGGTCGAACTGGTGGCTTTGCTGCAAATCCAGCTTTGGCTCGTATCGCTGGTGCTAAGGGCGGACGCATTTCACGCCGTACTAAGAAGACAGTACAAAAAATTGCAGAATAAGACCGCTCCAATCTCTTAAAATTAGCCTCCGTATGAGAGGCTTATTTTATTTGATATCTTTTAAGCTGGCAGGATTTTGCTTGATTTACGAGCCATTTTGATTGGCAATTAATACACTTGTAAGATGAGGAAGTGGTCTGTAATCCAACTGCGCCACACTGAGGGCAAAGACTACGTTTATGTAGCCAGTCCCTGTAGCTATCTAAAGAATCTTGAATATTATCGTCGTCCATACTGAGAGTTAAGCCGTATTTTGGAGCCAAAGTATCAACGGCGTACTCCCAGGCGGATCTCTCCATTTCGATTAGCTGAATGTCGTGTTGATAATTTTTATGACCAAGTTTAGCGTGGGCGATTTCGTGTAAAAGTTGCACTAAGTCTTCTTGCGAATCTAATTTTTCGTAATAGATTGTTTGCGAATTAGGATTCCAGGAAAATACTTCGCCCTCCTTGAATTGCAGTTCTGGAAAATCGTGTTCAATTTGAGGCAAGTTGACTAATGGCATTGTCGTAGCATCCGTATAATACAATTTCTTCTGGGTTGGGGGCGCTGATTATTTTTGGCACTGATATGGCGGCGGGTAAGTTTTCTGCCAGAAGACCGCTTAAAATATCTGAAAAATAGGATGTGAATACTCCCACGCTCCCGCCAATAACAACGACATCTGGTTGCGTAAAGGCGATGAGGGGTTGCAATCCAGCTTTTATCCTATTAGCAACCTCTTCCCAGACTTCCAAGGGTGTGTCTGATGATAATTCGCCAAAAATTCTCTGCAAAACCCTACCCGCAGCAATTTCTTCCCAGGTGGTAATCTTGCCATTGTAGTTCAAAGACATATGTCCGCCCTCACAATCGCTAAGCTCTTTATGTAGATTTCCATTCAGGATTAGGGAAGTGCCAACGCCGGTTCCTAGGGTGATGTATAGGCCGCATCTGGGAGTTTTAGGCAATCTGAGTATACTTGCCAGTCCTGCCATATTGGCATCATTTGCAATGAATATTGGTGTATTAGGGAAGTATCGGGAAAGTAGCTCGCGGATAGGTTGATTTTTCCAGCCGAGGTTTTGGCACCACACTGCCACGCCGTCTTTGACTACTCCTGGCAGAGCCACAGAAATTGCGTCAATTGGTTTATCATTCGTAATCAGGTGAATTTGATCGGCGACGCGTTGAATATATTGGTCTATGTTTTTAGGGGTGGGGAATTTAATGATATGCTTAGGATTTTTTTCCTCATCAAAGCTGGCTACTAATGTTTTGGTCCCACCTGTGTCAACCGTAATAATCATATATTTATTATATCACCAGCTTTACTTATAAGAGGTCATTATGATATAATAAAGAAAATTTGAGTGGAGATATAATATGAAGCGAGTAAATCAGACTGGATCAATTGGAGTTTTTGTAGTAGTAGGTGCTATTTTAGTGGCTATATCTTTGGCTGTTCTTTACGGAATTAGGCAGAATAATTTGTCGCAAGATGGATCGCCAATTTCTAGCGATTTGGTAACATCAGAGAATAGCAATAAGAATTCACAGAGCAACAACGCATCTCAGCAGTCTGCAGATCAAAAAACGAATAATAAATCAGGCGGAAGAGGTGAGGCGCGAACCGACGTGAAGACTGAAGAGTCAAAAAAGACAACTCCTACGCCTGCACCTTCCCAGTCTCAGCAGTCGCCATCATCTACAACGCCAGCTCCTTCTACTCCTTCTACTCCTTCTAAGCAATCTGATAAAGGATTGCCAAAAACTGGACCAGAAGATGTAGCTATTTCTGCAGTAGCTTTTGGCATCTTAGCATTTTTGGCAGTAACTTATCAGCGATCTCGCTATCTGATCTAGCTTTGACTTCTATCTATCTGTTGTGATATAATTGTGATAATCTGTGGGGATATTTTTATTATGTCCCTGAAGAATAATATCAATTTTAAGGAAGGGGTCTTTAGAAGACTTATGGCAGATGCCAAAATTACAATGGATGACTTGCTGGCTCAAGCAGGCGATAATGTTAAACAACTTACTGTCGGTGAAACAGTTGACGGTACTGTTTTATCAGTAAAGAAGCACGAAATTTTAATCGATTTAGGACCTTTGGGCGTTGGATTGGTTCCACGCCGCGAAGTTAGCCTTTCAAAGAACTACAATGTTGGCGATTCAGTAATTGCTAGCGTAATTGATACCGAATTGGAAGATGGCTATTCATTACTTTCACTACGAAAAGCTGCGAAAGATCGCGGTTGGGATGAAGTTATGGCTAAATTGGAATCTGGTGAAATCATCACCGTTGTGCCATACGACGCTAACCGCGGTGGACTACTAGTTGAATACGAAGGTATTCGCGGATTCTTGCCAGTATCACAATTGTCAGCTGAACACTATCCTCGCGTAGGTTCTAGCGACAAGGACGAAATCTTGCAACGATTGAACAGTCTGGTGAAGAAGGATATTAAAGCGCGAATCTTGGATGCTGACCGAAAAGCTAACAAATTGATCTTCTCTGAAAAAGAGGCGGTTAAAGAAGGCTTGGCAGAGCGATTCCAGAAGTTGGCAATTGGTGACACAGTTACAGGTGTTGTTACAGGTGTTGTTGACTTTGGTGTATTCGTTAACGTTGAAGGTATTGAAGGTTTGATTCATATCTCAGAAATTAGCTGGGAGCGTGTTAACAATCCATCTGACTATGTAAAGGTTGGTCAAACTATCGAAGCTAAGATTATTGCAATCGACAAAGAGCGCTTGAGCTTGAGTATGAAACAATTGACCAAAGATCCATGGTTGGATGAAGTTGAGCAATTTAAGCCTGGCGAGAAAGTTGAAGGAACTGTAACTCGAATTACTCCATTTGGCGCATTCGTGCAGTTAAGTCCAGCGGTTGAAGCTTTGGTCCACGTGTCAGAGCTTGGCGGTGACGGTACTGATCCTGAAAAAGTATTTACATTGAACGAGCGTAAAGAATTTACAGTTTTGGATATCGATAAGGAAAATCGTAAGATTTCTCTTTCACTCGGCAAATCATCAAAGAAAAAATAATACAAATCCCCTGAAGCGTAGCTACGCCCAGAGGTGAGAGGAGCTTATTATGGCAGAAAAAATCGTCAATATTGCGGATTCGGTAACGGTTGGCGAGTTGGCCGAAACTCTGGGATTGTCAGTAACTACGCTGATTGGTGAATTGTTTAAGAACGGAATCGCTGCGACAATTAATCAGCGACTAGATTTTGAGACTGCACAGATTATTGTTGAAGAACTAGGTCTAGATGTGCAGCTGAAACGGAAGACGGTTTCTGCGGAAGTTCATCACCATGCGCACAAATTGTCAGACAAGGCAGTTCCTCGTCCACCGATTGTGGCTGTGATGGGGCATGTTGACCACGGTAAAACGAGTTTACTAGACGCGATTCTTGACAAGAAAACAGCGGCTAGTGAAGCCGGAGGAATTACTCAGCATATTAGCGCTTATCAAGCTCAGCGCAACGGACGGACCATCACTTTATTGGACACTCCAGGCCATGAGGCTTTCGCAGCGTTAAGGCAACACGGAGCTACGCTTACAGACGTGGTTATTATTGTGGTGGCAGCAGATGATGGCGTTAAGCCTCAAACTGTTGAAGCTATTCGATTTGCCAGGTCGGCTAACGCTAAAATTGTGGTGGCAATTAATAAGATTGATAAAGAAGCAGCTAATCCGCAACTGGTAAAAACTCAATTGGCATCTGAGCATGGCTTGAACCCTGAAGAATGGGGCGGTGACACTGTGATGGTTGAGGTTAGCGCAAAAACTGGTCAGAACTTAGATAAGCTTTTGGATATGGTTTTATTGGTGGCGGATATGGAAGACTTACGTGCAGATGAAGACGTTCCGGCTGAAGGTTTGGTTATTGAGGCGCATATGGAAACTGGTCGTGGCGCCGTAGTTGGCTTGTTGGTGGAGAATGGTCATTTGAGACCTGGTCATTATCTGGTTGCTGGGACGGCTTACGGGCGAGTCCGAACGCTTCAAGATTTTCGCGGTAAAGCCGTTAAAGATGCCGGTCCAAGTATGCCAGTGAATATGACCGGATTTAAGGAATTACCGCAATTCGGTGATGGATTTGAGATTGCTAAGAGTGAAAAAGAAGCTCGCAATTTGGCACAAAAGGCTAAAATTGAACAAGAGAAAATGGCAGCCACAACCAATGTTACTGGCGCAGATATTCTTAAGATGATGAATCGAAAGCTTGATGCGGAAGAATTTAACGTAATCGTTAAGGCCGACGTTCAGGGTTCGGTAACGTCTGTGGTTGATAGTTTGAAGCTGATTGATACGAATGGCGAAGTTGAGCTTCATGTTGTCGGAACTGGTGTTGGCAATATTTCTGAGAACGATATTCATTTGGCGGTTGGCGAGAATACGGTGATTTATGGCTTTAATGTCGATTTGCCACCAGCGGTTAAGCGATTAGCGACGCGTGAACACGTGGAAGTGCGGATTTTTAAGGTAATTTATGAACTATTGGATGACGCTAAGGCTTCAATGGAGGCTTTGCTAGCGCCAGAAATCGTTGAAACTGAAATTGGTGAGTTGGAGGTTAAGGGCGTGTTTAGGACAATGCGCGAAGAAGTGATTGCCGGTGGTGAAGTGAAGCGCGGTAAAGTCGCTAAGGACTTGCTGGCGCGCGTAAAACGTGGCGGAGAGCAAATTGCTGAAGTGGAAGTTTCTTCCGTACAACGTCAACAACAAGAAGCAAAAGAGGTCTTTGAAGGCGAAATGTGTGGACTGAGTCTCAGGACAAAGAAAAAAATTACCTTAGAAATTGGCGACAAGTTGGAGTTCTTTACTAGGGAATTAGTGAAGAAAACTCTGGGGTAGACAATTTTCTGAATAGTAATCACGTGATATTATTGATATAATTTAGATATATAGAAAAAGAAAAGGAGGACTATGTTCCAACTGAATGAAGAATTTCTTAAAGAATTGGGGCTGGACCAGCTACCAGAAGATCAGCAAAAATCGTTGTTGCAGCATATTTACAGCGAGTTAGAGCTTCGAGTTGGTGAACGATTAAGCCAGGGAATGAGCGATGCTCAGCTGGAGGAATTTGCGGGAATTATCGATAAAACTCCTGGTGCTGTGGATAATTTTCTGACGAAACATGCGCCTAATTATCAACAGGAGCCAATGTTGCAGAAAATGTCACAAGCTTCAGGTTTGCCAGTTGACGATCCGCGTCTGAAGGATGAATTTGCAGCTACTAAGTGGCTAGAGGTCAACCGACCAGATTATCGTGACGTTGTGGCTGCGGTTATGGCTGATCTTAAGAAGGAAATTATTGCCAACCGCGATGCTATTTTAGGTGGCATGAGTGCACCTTCAGCGCCGCAGCAGACTCAAAACGACTTTGATTTGGCTGCTTAGTCAGTGAATTTATACTTGATGACCGCGGATAAATTCTTCTGCGGTCATTGTTTTTCCGCTGGGTGCGATGAGCTCGTCGATGATTAGATAGTTGCCGTCGGCAAATTTTTTATCAAGATGAGAACTCGGAGTTTTGTCGCAATGAGATTTCGTGATGATGATATCTCTATCGTCAATTGTCATTCGACTACGCGGAAACCCGAGGTGTGCGCGGACGTGAGCTTCAGCCTCGGCGGCGGTCATACGCTCCGTATCGAGCCATGAATTGTCCTTGTTTAATAATTGACAGTATGAAGCCTGAGAGTCGTCCTGTGGTGTTGGCTGAAGACTCCCATTGATGATGTTTGGCAGGTTTTTTATTAGCAGAGAAGTGCCGTCGTGAAATAATTTGTCATATAATTCGAACTTTGTTTCTTTTCCAGTGAGGAGTTGTCGAGTTTGGGCGTATATAGGGCCGGCATCCATTTTACTATCAAGTTGCATTATCGATACGCCAGTTTCGGTATCTCTGTTGACTATGGCCGATTCAATGGGTGAAGGTCCTCGATATTTTGGTAGTAGAGAAGGGTGAACATTGATAATTCCCGGTGTAAATAAGTCGATAATTGACTGGGGAATGATTTTTCCGTATGCAACCAAAACTCCCGTTACTGGCTGAAGTTGTTTTATGTAGTCGGTAATTTCACTGACTTTGCTTGGCTGCAAAACTGGAATATTGTGGGACTTGGCAAATGTTTTTACTGGAGGTTCAGTAAGTTTGTGTCCGCGACCACGCTTGGTGTCGGGTTTGGTAATAACGCAAACAACGTTGAATCCCTCTTCAACGAGAGCTTCTAAGGTAATTAGGCTGTAATTTTCAGTCCCAAAGAATACTATTTTCGGCGATATCTTTGTCATAATCTAACGGTTGCAACTCGCCTTTCTCATCGAGCGTATAAAAAGCGTCTTTCTTGTTCTTAATATGGTCTATAAAAACTAATCCATTGCAGTGGTCTATCTCATGCTGTAATACGCGCGCCAAAAATCCTTCGGCCTTAATTCGCACTTCTTCGCCATCTAAATTCATGGCTTTTACGCGAATTTTACTATAGCGAGGAACTTTTCCGTAAATGCTTTTAACGCTTAAGCATCCCTCGAAGTCTTCAACAACTTCACCGTCATATTTCACGATTTCTGGATTGATAAGAGTGATAAATTCGCGAGTTGATTTTCTTTCAAAGTCGGCTCGAACAATCACAACGCGCTCTAATTTGTCGACTTGCACAGCAGCCAGGGCAGCGCTAATTTCGTGAGGTCTGGAATCTTCCCAGTCCAGCGCAGCAGCGGTCATTTCGTCTGCCAGCTTTATAACATCATTAGTAACAACGTGGATTTTCGATGATTTTTGGCGAAGATGTGGGTTTGGTAATGTGATGATATCGTCTTTTGTCATTGCTATAATTATACCAGAAATTACAGTAGACTTACAGGGTCAAGCTCGTACTGCCAGTGTGATGACGGCAGGAAATTTAAGACATCAAGAAGCTCTTGTCGTTTGGGACTTTTTACTACGATTTGCCATCGATATGTATCACGGACGCGCTCATAAAAAGCGGGCGTTGGTCCAAAAACTTCAATGTCGTCAAACTTAGATTTTAATAGTCCGGACAATTTTTTAGCGTTCCTTATGGCGGCGGCTTCGGTTTTATAAACGCAAGTTAGTTTTAATAAGTAAGTAAAAGGTGGAAAGTTGGTTTTTTGCCGCTGAGATATGGTTCTTTGATAAAATTCTGTATAGTTTTGAGAGAGTCCGCTTGTGATGGATGGGTGACTTGGCTGATACGACTGGACGACAACTTCTGTTGGCATGCTTGACCTGCCGACGCGACCAACGACTTGGGCGAGTAATTGAAATGTTCGTTCGGGCGATGAATAGTCAGGGAGAGAAAGTCCGGTGTCAGCCTGAATGACTCCGACGACTGTTAAATGTGGCAAATCTAGTCCTTTGGCGATAACTTGCGTGCCGATAATTATATCTATTTCGCCATTTTTCAGTTCATCGTAACGCTCGTCCACGGTAGCCTTCAAATCGGTGTCTTTATCAAATCGAGCAATTTTTTTGTTCGGGAATAACCTCTGTAATTCGTCTTCAATTCGCTTAGTTCCGATACCTTTATGAATGATGTCGGCGTTTTTACATTCAGGGCAACTAGTAGGAACTTTGGTCGAAAAACCGCAAATGTGGCATGACAATTTATGACTATCCGCGTGCAGAGTGAGCGGAATAAAACAGCGTGGGCAGCCAGCTTGCCAACCGCAGTTGTCGCATAATGTGATTGACGCTGTGCCACGTCGATTGTGAAAAATAAGAACTTGTTCATTTTTTGATAATGCTGTGTTTATAGATTTCAGAAGTGGGTCAGAGAGAAATTGATGTTGAGTAAAATTGTTACGCTTTGTCATGTCAACCAGCGTCACGTTGGGGCGAACGGTGTCTGGTCTTGCTGGTTTTGTCATTGTAATGATTGGCGTGTTTGATTTTTTGGCAATGTAATAGTCGGCAACTGCTGGAGTAGCGCTACCTAGAATTAGTTTGCCGCGATGTTGATTCGTAAGAACTGAGGCGACGCGGAGGGCTGAATATCGAGGGGATTGCTCCTGCTTGAAGCTCGGTTCGTGACACTCGTCAATTACCACGAGTCCAAGTTGTTGCACGGGTGCAAAAAGGGCAGATCGCGGACCGATGATTACTACTGGATCGTTTGAACTAATAACTTTTTTCCAGATTGCATATCGTTGAGCTTCGGTTTGCTTGGAATGGGTAACTATGACATTTGGCAGATGAGCGGAAAACTCAGCAACCAGTTGTGAGGTTAGGGCGATTTCGGGGATTAAGATTATCGCCGACCGCTCTTCTTTTAAGGCTTCTTTTACGGCTTCTATGTATACTAGAGTTTTTCCTGAGCCAGTTACGCCGTGTAAAAGTGCTGTTCCGGAATGGATGTTTTCGATGGTCTGGAGGGCTGATTTTTGCTCATCAGTGAATACATTTTTTGTTCGATTTTCTGCTGGATTAACTGGGGCGGACTGGTTAATTGAGCGACGTTTTTTGGATAATCCGCTGGGTAAAATTGCTTGCCAGACGGTCGCTTGGTGTGTAGCGTAATATTTACTCATCCATATGGCGGTTTGAACGAGTTCGATTGGCAAGGGATATTCTTCAGTGATTTTACTAATTGGCTTGACTTCAAAATCTGGTTGACGAACTTCTTGTAGAATTACTCCAATAGTATTGATTTTGCCGACTTCTATAGCAACAATCATTCCGGTCGGCAGTCTTTCCTCTGAAGAATACGTAAACGAACTCGCGTCGGCGCGGATGATTCTTGTTGGCGAGACCAAATAGTAATGCATGTTTATATTATATCGCGAAAAAAATGCTAAAATAGTATACGGCATTCCTAATTCGGTTTAAAAACTGATTTTTGTGTGTTAAATATATAGATGTGTATGAAAAAGTTTGTAGAAATCTCTAAAGAAGAATATCGAAGATATTGTAGGGAAAAAAATATTGACTGGCTGCAGTCAATTGAGTTTTCTAAGCTGAGAGAGAGGCTTGGTGCTAGATGCTATTTTGTGTCATTAAAGGATGGTAAAAAAATGAAATTTCAGGGTTGATTTTTTCTAAAAACAAACGTTTTGATTTAGTTATGATTAACAGTGAGGGTATTTCTGGGGAAATTTTTGTTGATTTTTTAGTTTCAAGTGAGAGGTTTGCTAATGAAAAAGGAGCAATTTCTTATCGGATTTTGCCAAAAGTAGTACGCACGGTTCGTGACAACAAATTGAACATTCTCGAAGAGGATGATTTGAGGTGGTTGAATGACCCTCTGCTGAAAACAGGGTTTAGATATTATTCTGGGTTCAAGTATGAATTTGATATGGACGTTAATATGCATGTTTATATTAAAGACTTAGCTAAGTTAAGTAAAGATGGTGTTGCCGCGACATATAATCAAACCGTTCGCCGAAATTTAAAATTAGCGGAAAAGAAGGGGCTGTCTATTTGTGAAATTGAAGAGTGTGATTTTGCTGATTTTGTTGCAATTTTAGAGAGTTCTAACTTGAAAAACGGCATCTCTACTCGTAGTGAAAAATATTATCACGATTTGAAGGCATGTTTCGGCGACAGAGCTCGTTTTGTGGGGGTCAAATTTGAAGGGAGGATAATCTCGGCTGGTGTGTTTATTTTTTTCGGAGATGAAGTGGTTTATTTTGAAGGTGGCTCTTTGCAGGAATATAGGAAAATTCCAGCCTCGACATTTTTGCAGGATTTTATGATTAAAGAAGCAATTGATGCAGGAGCTGCGTTATATAATTTTTATGGAATCACGGCGAATTATCAGGATAGTTTGCTAAGGTTTAAATCTGGATTTCGCGGCAAGTCTATTGAATATGCTGGTGAATATCGCAAGCGATACTTGATTCGCGCAATGTTGAATAAAATTTTTCGTAAATAATATTACGTGGGTAGTAAGCTATATTGGGCTTAAATAATTAAAAAATGCTAAAATAAGCATATGTATTTTGAGAGTCGTTCGCAGGCTGGGGCAATTCTGGCTGATCAAGTACTGGAAAAGTATCGCTATGAAAACTGTGCAGTGGTTGCAATTGGCGAAGGTGGCGTGCTGATTGGTGAGCAAATTGCAGTGAAGCTTCACTGTGTTCTCATGATGCTGCTGAGTGAAGGGATTGATATTCCTGGGGAAAGTTTAAGTATCGGGGCGATGTCACAGTCTGGGCAATTTACGTATAATAGTCAATTTTCTGACGGTGAAATTAATGAATATACTAGTGAATTTCACGGTTATCTGGAAGAGAAAAAGCGCGAGGCTCATCAGAAAATGAATAGACTTTTGGGCGATGGTGGAATCATCGATAAGGATATGCTGAAGGATCGGGTGGTGATTTTGGCAAGTGATGGTTTTGGTGATGATTTATCGGTTTTGGATGTGGCTTTGAGTTTTCTGAAGTCAGTTCGGATTGAGAAATTGGTGATTGCGGTGCCGTTTTGTGGCGTGGCAGCGGTGGATAAATTGCACATGACGGTTGATGAAATTCATATCTTGGATGTGAAAGAGAATTTTATGGGGTTAAATCATTATTATGAGGATAATACATTGCCGTCCAAAGAGGAAACGATAGCGAAAATTAATCAGGTTATTTTGAATTGGAAGTAAAAAACTTGTCGGGTGTTGTAAAATTGTGATAAACTTTAATTAAGAAAGATGCGTTAGGGAGGTTATGTTAGACGTTTTTATTACATCTAGGGTGCGGCGAAAAATTGTAGTAGTATACGCTAAGTATCCTGATTTTCACACACATGTTCGCGGATTAGCAAAGCTAATTAAGGAAGATCCTGGAAACATTCAACGAGAATTGAAGCGACTAGAAAAGGTTGGATTTTTGCAGAGTGAAAAGCAAGGTAACTCACGTACGTATTTCACTAATAAACAATTCCCAATTTTTAAGGAATTGCAAAGCATGGTGATTAAATCTCAGCAATATTCAGCGCGATCAAAGCGCGGCATGGCTGATAAAGACTAATGACATTATTTGAGAAAATTTTAGCGGCTCGAGGCTTGACTACGCGTGCGGCGCGTGAGGAATTTTTGCATCCGAATTACGCGTCAGTAAAGCACGATCCGTTTTTATTGCCAGATATGAGAAAAGCGGTGGACCGCCTGAAAAAGGCGCACGCTGAGGGTGAGAAAATTGTTATTTACGGCGATTATGATATTGACGGACTGAGCGCAACGGCAATTTTACTGGACGCGTTTGGTAAGTTTGGCTTTAAGGAAGTTGGTGCGTTTATTCCGAATCGGTTTGTTGAGGGTTACGGAATGACGATGGGCGCCGTTGATAAGGTGCGAAATATGGGCGCGGATTTGATTGTCACGGTTGATACGGGAAGTTTGTGTCATGCGGAAATTGAATATGCGTCGAGTTTGGGGATTGATACGGTGGTGACTGATCA
>CALIRX010000009.1 GCA_938042055.1 uncultured Candidatus Saccharibacteria bacterium | reverse complement strand
AGGCTAGAGCAGCTGTTTTGTAAACAGCAGGTCCTCGGTTCGAGTCCGAGAGTCGGCTCCACAATTTGTGCCGGAGTCGTCTAGCGGCAATGACAGGAGACTGTAAATCTCCCGCTTTTTAGCTTCGTAGGTTCGAGTCCTACCTCCGGTACCATGCGTAGAATTTTAGGCCGTCCGCTACTCGCGGGCGGTTTTTTATTGACTTTATACAATGTATATGCTATAATATACAGTATGTACGAGTTTATTAAGCAGTCGCTGAGCAGTTGGAACCACCAAAAAGACCAGCGCCGCAAATTACAGCAAGCTTATCTAACAGTAGTTTTCATCGGGCTGGTTCTAGCTGGATTGCTGACACTCCTGAATGTACCGCAAAGCCGTTTGTCCGCGATGATTGCTGCCGGATTCGCAGTAGTTTACTTGGTAAACGGCATCGCCTGGGCGCTACTGGAAGCGTTCGTAGCGCCGAACCTGCCGAAACCCGAATCGACAGCCAGCAAGAAAACCCGCCGCCAGAAGTAGCTTGCCTCGACCGCGGCAAATATGTTAGAATTAGTAGGCTTTCATGCCGCGATAGCTCAGTTGGTAGAGCGCATCCATGGTAAGGATGAGGTCTCGGGTTCAAGCCCCGATCGTGGCTCCATATGAAACACGGATTCGCAGAGATGCGGATCTTTTTTATTTCGCCTTCATTAAGTTTATAAATTTAACTGGTTTTCCTTTTTCCCAATCCATAATAAAGACATATTTGCCATTATGCTTAAAGTGATCATTATTTTTACACCCAGTACACTCATTCTTAATAATCTTTGGAGATTCGCCCCATAATTTGATCATAGGGGGAATTTCTTTTTCTATCACTTCATGGCGGCAACTCATCGGTATCACGTTTTTAATCCCATCCATCTGGAAAATGTTCCAAGAAATAATTTCCGCGATCTGCAATAACATTTCCATTTTTTCTTTTGATATTTTCCTGTCAAGATTTATCTTATCCTCAGGGAATTTGTCATTCCAGTAGTCGATGAAGGTATATAAAAGGTTCTCTCTGGCTAGTAGAAGATTATCACCTTGCCATTCATATCCGTAAGAGCATTGAAAAGCAACAACCGCCCATTCCAACCATTCTTTCTTATCATTACAATACGAACCGACAACTTGAAGTTTACGGTCTAAAAATCCCACTCTGTCAGACAGTTTCAATACTTTTTTTCCGCTGGCGGCATTGTATCGACCGACTATAAACGGCGCCTCACCACAGGTTATCTCCAGACGAAGTTCTTTGACGTAATCCCTCCAATTACTCTCGTCTGCAGGCCAATTTCCTGAACTCCAGTCTATCTGTCTATTCATCTGACTGACAATATTCTTTGGCGTAAAAACCTCAGCCTTATCCTTTGTGCGGCTTTTTTGCTCTTCCTTTGATTTGGCAATTCTGGGCTGTATTAAATACGTATTTGACCCCGTGATGTCTAAAATCGATATTTCTTGCTTTGGATTATGCCCAGCATAGGAATCAGTAGCCCACAAGATATTATGCGATTTTCGCTTTGTCGTCCGCGTCCTGTCCAGTAAAAGAACATCCAGCAAGTCGCCGTGGCGGCGAATGGTGTTTTCAAGGATATCAACAGCAGAGTCTGGCATGTAATTTTATTCCATCGGGCGAACTTTTTCTTCTATGAAGGCAATTTCTTTATCGCTTAGATTATATTTTTTATACAACTGCTTATCAACCTCTTCAATAGATTTCGACCAATCAATATCTGATTTCGGAGTGAAGTCCTGAATTGGCACATATTTATATGTAGTCGTCGAGTGCTGCGTAGTTTTCAATATTCCAACCATCGTTCGGAAGAATTTCGTTTTTATATACTTCAGCAAAGCCTCAGCCTCAAATTTAGTATTAAAACATCCAATTCTCAAATAAGTTTCTGTACATATCTGTATCGGCGAGCCGAGTATCGGCGACGGTATGGTCTCACCTATAGCTCCGCATCCGTAAGCATATGGTATGAACACTTTCCACCTGCCTATCGTATCGCCCCCTGCAGGAACGGGATAGTCTCTAGGGACGAACCTAGAAGTCCTCTTGGTTTTATATAGACCAATTATTTCTATATCATCATCTTTCTGTTTTTTGATATTTACAGGTGGCAAATTATATTTAGACTGACTAGTGAAAAAGTCGGTGCGCAAGCCGTACGGCTTGAGCACCGAAACGATTTTTTGCATATTCTGTTCTTTAAAGTCAACTGTTTCTTTTTTCACTTTCCCTAAAATATCAGCAAGCTCAGCATACGGAATAAAAATCCCAACCCCTTCTTCATCGAGAAACTTATGCATAGTTTCTTCCGACGCAGTATCCTTGACAGTTATTTTTGCCTTTCCTGTATAATTTCTATTTCGTACAAAGTAGCAAATTCCTCCCTTTATATCATTATTAGGAAAAATATCTTTCGAATCCATAAAATAATAAAATGATTGTATTTGATGATCTTTAAGCATACTTTCTGTGAACTTCTTTAAGCCTTTACCTGCACCCATAGCCCATCGCGACGGTATAACAAGACACTGAATATCACTGAAATTCTTAGACTCCTCGACGAAATACTGATATATTGGGCTAGCGCTAGCGTTAGCTGAACCGTCAGCTCGAGCTCCATTGTCATTTTCCTGATACGGCGGATTTCCAACTACTGCAGTAAATCTCATATTTAATGTTTCTCCCTTTTTAAACGCGTCAGTTAAATCTAATTGTTTAAGATTGCTATCATCAATACCTGAAAATGTCCCGTAAATGTACTTGCGTGCGATATTGTAGATAATATTCGTTGGCGCAAATCCATAAAGCTGCTTCTCAAGGATGTGTTTTACTCTTTCTGATTTGTCTGGTATTTTACTCTCAAGTCCTCTGTTTAACCTCTTTGCTATTTCCGTAAGATACAAGCCACTCTTTACATATAAATCCGCAAATGTCGCGTTTGGATCTTCAAATATGCCAGGGTTATTTTCTTCCAACAAATCAAGCATTTTATTCACAACTCCCCTTGGCGTAAAAATCTGATTTGTTTTTAACGGGCGAATGTAAGAGAAAATATCTTCTTTGGCGCCAGGGGAAAGGTAATCCGCAATTTCCTGTCGCTTCTCCTCAAACTCTCGAATGGCGGCGTTAAATGTATAGCGATCAAAAAATCCTTCGAATGTTTCGCCGGTTTCTGGATTTGTCCATGGGCCGCGAATTTTACGGAAATCATCTTTTGTAAATGGCTCACTGTCTTTTTCTGTGAATAATTCCTCAAAATCCTTGTCAGAAACAGTATCCTCGATGTTATCTAACGTGATTTTATCTACATCTGTACTGGCAGCCATAATGAATGAAGGAATAGCGCGAGTAAATGTACGCAATTTCCTCCTAATTTGGTCCATTTCAGACTTTTCTTCTTTTTCGTAATTATCTTCCTCTTCACGAATGACGGTATCGTTAGGGAGATCTTTCTCAATTATATTCGCCAGGCTATCCGCTAACTTATCCTGAGCTATTCTGTCTGCTATATCGCCAGACACAAACTCTTCTGCCGCTTCTTTGACCTTTTCGCGGAGCCCATTTTTAATACTGTCAAGCTCTGTCTTTGAGGGAGAATAGGAATCTTTATATTTCCCAAGGAGCTCAGATATTTCAGGCATACAGTCAGCGGTAATTTTTTCAACGATCTCATCTGCCTCCATATCCGAATCAACCGCAGACAACACGATATCCTGCATCCTTGAAGTATAAATCTTATTGCCGAGTAGTTTATCCTTATTTACAGATATTCTGTGATCTCGATTCTTCTTACGATCTGGGTCATGCTGAACCTCTTCACTTTTAGTCTGCTTATCAGTATCGCTAGTTGAAGGAGCCTTATTCAGTGCCGCAATCACTTCAGAAGGAATATTGAAGACGTTGTTAATATTTACAAATAGAAGATTAGTAACAAAACCGCGGTTCACAACCTCCTTTGCGACGATGGCTTTAGGGAAAGTCAAAACTTGCTCTGCATCCAATTCGATCATCTTACCAGATTCATCTTCCGCCAAGACAGGGAAGTAGTTTAGTAATTCTGCTACGTTCTGCTCTCTGATTTTTTCTGTAGCTTCACCTCTGGCTACGTCCGCCAATAGGCTGTTGGCGAACTTGTCATAAACTTTAAGCACGCGATTCGGCGAGAAATCAAAGACGTAAGCCGACTTTTTACGACAGAGATTGCCATTATTATCTATAAATTCATACGGGTTCTGAGAACGGAATATTGCCTGCATATACAGCGACTCAGATTTAATATCAGACAGCATAAGCACAGCAGACCACTCTTTAATGGTAACTCCAGTTGTCAATTGCCCGACAGATAAAGTTATGGTGCGGTCATTCTCCTTAATAGCCTTTTTAACCCTACTCAGAGCTTTCTCGTTAGCTGCAGTATCCTTCATTTCATCTTCAGATGAATTACTATCAGACTGAGATCTTCCATTGCCCGCAGCAAGCACTATTTTATATTCACTAAATACTGGGTGATGGCGCAACATTTTCTCCATAGCCTTCGCTGAAGCAACACGGTTTCCTACCAACCAAAACGTGTGTTTTAACTGGTCTCTTAACTCAGGGGTTGAGAATGGATATTTTTCATTTGAAGTTAATTGATTTAAGAATGTTGAAATATCATTCTCATGAACGAACTTGCCACTTGCGTCTGTTGCAAACATTTCATTCAACTCAAAAGCATAATCAATATTTTCATCGTCCATCTCCATGCCTTTTTCAAGCCGATCAGAGATAATATCGGACATCTTGTAGGTAAATAATCTCATATCTGGCAAATTAACGTGATCACCCGAATCATCCAGGTTCTTCAATTCTTCTTGCTTAGCTTTTTGCTCATCAATATAAGTCCAGTTAAATATCTGATTGTCCTTAAAATGTCCATCCGCTATTGCCTTAAAAGGCGTTCCAGATAAATGCAGCGTAAACCTGCGCTTAATTTTTCCAAAAGCTTCATTAGTTCTGTCTGTATCAACACCTTCATGAGCCTCATCTATAATTAACAAATCCCACTTAAGATCCGCCACCCATTTTAATTTGTTATGTGGTCCACCAAAAGCCCTACCTCCTTTTAGATCCTGCAAACTTAAGAAGGTTATCTGCTTATCTTCACTTGATGAATTAGCCTTATTAAGAAACTCGTCCCTAGACAAAGTTTCACGCTCTTTCAATGAATCCGCAGTCGAAATAAAATAATATCCGTCAATAAATTTATCGAAATCATCAAACCACGAATTAGCGATTGCTGGACGATTAGTAACTATCAAAACATTCTTAGCATTGAATTTTTTTGCAAAATCGTAAGAAGAGAGAGTTTTACCGAAGCGCGGTTTTGCGTTCCATAAAAATTCCGCCTCCTTATTTGGCGAAGAAAAATCTGTAGTCTGGTGAGATTTTGCATAAGCAAGGGTTTGAGAAACGGCACGTTCTTGCTCCTTTCTCAATTTATACGGACTTTTATCGGAAGATCGACTGAATAAATTGCCATTAGCGTAATCATCAAACAATTCTTTAGATTTTTCTGGCGTACCATTGAAGTAAAACCATTCCTCGCCCAATCCGCCATCATCCTGTTTTTTACTCTTCTTGATTCCATTTTTTACGTAATATTTATGAAGATCTTTGTCCTTGAAGAATTCGTGAGTTGCGTTAGAAAAAGAACTAGCACTCCACAATTTCTCATATCGCAATTTTACAGCCGCAGTCTTAGTCTGTTCTAATATTCGCGAATCAACGTCTTTACGTTCTGTATATCCGACTTTTTGCCAGCCTTCATTAGCTGGAAGATCTGGCAAAATATAAGAGTATATTTGAGGATAAATCCTCTTTGTGGTTTTTATTATTTTCTTATCATCATTCATAAATATCCTCCACAGTCACTAAGTGAGTAACCTTTCTGATAATTATACTATAAAACGACCACCAAAAGCTTAGCTAATGATATAATCTTAACAAGGTTAGGAGAGTGTTATGACGAAACAATCGATAGGGCAGAGAATTGATAAAGTACGCGGGTCAATGCTAGGCGGGGCAATTGGCGATGCGCTCGGCTACCAAATAGAGTTTGAGCGCGACATAGCGCCGAGGTCAACGACTCAATTTACGGATGGAATTGGTATAATTTCGGACGATACGCAGATGACGCTATTTACAGCTTGCGGACTTTTATGGCGATCTACACGACTTCAAACGCGTGGCATAGCGCCGCTTCCGTCGGAGGCGATATATTTGGCGTATTTGGATTGGCTTGATACGCAACAAAAAGCTGGACAAGTCGAGCACACGCCAGTAGCTTGGATAAAAAATATTCCGGAGTTAAACGCCGTGCGAAGTCCAGGAATGACGTGCCTTGGTTCACTTTCCTCAGGAGAAATGGGGACATTAGAAAGCGGTCTCAACGGTAGTAAAGGCTGCGGTGGAGTTATGCGAATTGCGCCGATTGCCCTGTATTGCAAAGAAGACGTTGTCGGTGAAATTTCCGCCAAATCTTGCGCGCTAACTCACGGACATCCTCTGGCAATTCTTTCTGCATACGCGCTGGGATATATAATTTATTACGCGCTGGACGGAAAATCGATAGAAGAAGCCGTACAAATCGCAATCCAGAAAATGAACGACTGGACTACCGAGAAGGTTTATGGAGATCAAGATCCTTTTGAGATTGGTTGTGATAGCGAAAAAGCTGAGCTAACCAAACTGTTTAATAACGCCGTTCGCTTGGCCAAATCTGACGTTGAAGATCAAGAAGCTCTTTATCAACTCGGAGAGGGTTGGGTCGCCGAAGAGTCGGTTGCTATTGCTATTTATTGCTCGATCAAGTACCAAGATGATTTTGAGGAGGCGATCATCGCGGCGGCAAATCACGACGGAGATTCGGACTCAACGGCGGCAATAACTGGAAATATTGTTGGAGCAAGGGTCGGATATAAAAACATACCGGATTATTACAAAGATAATATTGAACTCAAGGACGTAATATTGGAACTTGCGGATGATATGGCAAAAAATATGCCGCTTAAAAAGATTGACGACAGATACCTTGAACCGACAGACGAATGGCTGGATAAATATTTATACTTGGAAAAGAAAGATTAGAGTCCGCGCCTTATCAATTGGCGAAGTAAGCATAAAAACTAGTAAAATCTGATATGGTACTAGCATTTTCACTTCACCCATGCTATAATTAGTCAAGACGTTTTATAAAATCTAACGAGTAAAGAGATGGCAAAGAAGAATACGAAACGAAAGCTGATTGGTTTGGTGAGTAACTTGAGCAACCACCGAACTTACTATACTACTGTTAACACCCAGAACCGCACTACAAAAGGTCAGGGTAAATTGACACTACGTAAGTACGACCCAATTGCAAAGCAGCACGCAACTTACACCGAGACTAAGAAAAACCTTGGTCGCAACGAAGTTAAAGCTCGTAAAAGCTAATTTAACAGGATTATACAGAAACTCCCTCGCATTAAGAGGGAGTTTTTATTTGGCAAGAATGTCTGGCTATTTCCTCAATCGAGATTTCATATCACGAATGGTGTTCATGTAGTAAAGAAAAGCGTCGTATGGCGAACTATACGGACTAAAATAAGCGTGGACGTCGCCGTCAGTGAAATTCTTCGTTCCCATGTAATAGAAGTGGTCTGAAGTTTGCAATTTTCGCCAATCGCTAATTAGACCTTCGTCTTTACTATTCAAGACCTCATCTTCAAGCTCATAGACATATCGCAAAGCTTCTTTCTGCAGGCTGTTGCCATTCCAAGCCGTCAAATCCCGCTCAGCGTCCGCCCATGTTACAGGCGACGGCATACTTATTTCACCGGCAGGCGCATTCGCATCCAGTGCTTCGCTAACGGTATAGAAAGTATTGCCGCCAGCGCTCAGCCATTTATCAACAAACTTCTCAAAGAAGCCGAAAATCCCAGATTCCGCCCATTGATGTTCGCCGAAAGTTTCATAGTCCATAAACAAGTTAAGCAGTGGCGCGTAACGGACAGAATCTTCCACCCACGTATTAAACTTGTCCGCAGTTAACGGCCATTCATTCCATTTTCGATCACTAAACCTAAACGCCAAATCATCGCTCAATCGATAATTCTTAAGTAGCAATCCAATTTTCTTCGTGCCTCTCGGGCGATATACATAATTCGGACTGCGCCAATTCAGAATCGGATCCCAGCCTTCAGCTAACACGCCCTTGAAACCATCCTGCTCAGCCCATTTTGCCAAGTCATCACTATACGCCAATTCCGTATTTGCCAAAACTCGCGTTTCCGCACCAAAAATCTCGCGAATCTTCCAGCGGTGAAGCTCAACTTGACGCTCGAACTCCTTGCGCGAATAGAAAAACGCCAGACTGTGATGATACGGACTTGATAAGATTTCCACTTGACCAGTTTTCACTAGGCGCTTGAAACTCTCCAAAACCTCAGGATTAAATCTTTCGGCTTGCTCTAAAAACGTTCCACTAAAACTCAGTGAGATCTTAAAATCAGGATATTTTTTCAATAATTTTTCAAGCAAAGCATTCATCGGCAAATACGACTTTTCTGCAACTTTTTGGAATATTTTTTGATTGTCCTGATCTGGATTTTGACCGCCAGAGAAATAATTATGCCTCCAAGCCACGTCAAATATACTATACTCGCGTATTCGCCACGGTTGGTGTACGTGCAGATATAAAACTATTCCTTTATTTTTATTCATGCCAGCGCTCCTTTGTACAATTTCAGACATTTTCTAGCGGCGTCTTGCCAGGAAATTCTCGCGTATTCATTCTTAACATTTTTCTTCAAAGATTTCTGTAAGGCAGGTGATTCAGCAATATTAACAATTTCATCCGCCAATTTATTCACATCCCAATAATCAAACCGCATAATATTATTCAGAACCTCACCAACGCCAGATTGACGACTAATAAGTAATGCCGTGTCATGATGTGCCGCCTCCAAGGCAGTCAAGCCAAATGGCTCAGAAACCGAACTCATCACAAAAACATCAATCAAGCAGTAAATATCTCGCCACTGTTTTCCACGCACAAATCCCGTAAAAATCATCTTATCGCTAATTCCCAAATCTGCCGCTAGTTCAATCAGTTCATCTCTTTGCTCACCATTTCCAGATAAAACAAAAACAATCTTCTCATATTTTTCAAGCGCCTTCGCTGCAGCTCGCACAAAATACGTCAAACCCTTCTGAACCGTAAGTCGCGTCAACGCGCCAACAACCGTATAGCCATCCTTTTTCAACTCCTCCAAATACCTGTAAGTACTGGCGTCATACTCATGTGGCGGCAAATCAGCCAAATCAATCGCGTTATAAACCACCTCAATTTTCTCTGGCGGAATGTGATAATTCTTAACAATTATTTCCTTCGTGATTTCACTAACGGCGATTATCCGATCAGCCATCAACAAGCCTTGTTGCTCAATTTCGTGAACCAGAGGATTTCCTGACTGCTCGCCAGAACGGTCAAATTCCGTCGCGTGAACATGCACAATTAGCGGCGCGCCCGTCATTTCTTTGGCAATTATTCCAGCTTCCATCGTCAACCAATCATGCGCGTGAATCGCGTCAGGCTGATGATTTTTTACAAACTTCCGAACGTATTTACCGTAACGCCTCTGTACAGCACGCATCGGCGAAAGACCGCACTCGTCCTTAGCGTTTTCACGATCCTCCTCCGAACCGTTATTATACGCTCCCAAATCGTGATAATTCGGCGGCAAAGGAGTAGCTGAATAGATATTCATATAGTCAATTCCAGGATGCTCGGCGGTGTAGGGGATGATAAAGTCGATATCAACGCCCTCTGAAGCAAGCGCTTTCGACATCTGATAACAAGCAACGCCAAGTCCGCCACTATTGTGCGGAGGAAGTTCCCACCCAAGCATTAAAATTTTCATCTCTGAGTTAATTGTAGAACTATGCTTATGTTTTTTCAAGGGATTTTGGAATCTTTTTCACGAGTTTTTTTATTTTTCACAATTTTAACATTTGCGACAAAGCTAATTCGTGATAAAATAGTTGCTATAGGAGTGTAGCTCAGGTGGCTAGAGCACTGGTCTCCAAAACCAGGTGTCGGGGGTTCGAGTCCCTCCACTCCTGCCAAGATTCTCGCTTGAAAGAGAATCTTTTTTATTAGTCAAAAATCTGCTATAATTTCTCAATATGAAACCTTTATCGCCTTCACTTCCGCATATTATCGCCATGGTTGGTGCGCCAGGTTCAGGGAAGACGCAATTCGCTGTAGAATTTGCGAAGATTTTCAATTCTCCAGTGATAAGTTCTCGACAATTTGAAGTTTTTACGGACAATACAAAAACCATTTCTGACGCAACATTGTCGCTTCTGGAAGAATTTTTGAAGACTAAGCAAACTGTTATTTTGGATGGATCAACGGATCAGCGCACGAATCGTATGCGTATCAATCGCCTTGCCAGGGAATACGGATATAAAGTCCTATTTGTTTGGGTACAAACCGATCCCGCCACAGCCAAGCATCGCTGGATAAAGGCTTACGGCGGAAATGATGAATCTTTCGAGCGACGATTGAAGCAATTCTCAGCGCCGCACAGCAGCGAATCTTACGTCGTGATCAGCGGTCGTCACACCTTAAGTAGTCAGGCTCGCACTGTTCTTAAGCAAATCGGCGCCAGTCGCCCAGAAGCTCCACGCCGCCCAATTGCCGGAAATCGTATTAATATAGGTTAGTCATGACAATTATTACCGACGAAGAATTCGGAGAAATTGTCGTTAAAAAACGCAGCCTGGCGAAGAGCGTTAGCTTGAAAATTGCACCAGACGGACGAATACAAATCACAATGCCACCATATGCGCCGCTGTTGGCCGCAAAGACATTGATTAAAACTTCTCGAAAGCAAATCCGCAAATTAGTTTCTCAATACCGAGAAAAACTTTCTTACACGAAAAATCAGCAAATTGGCAAAAGTCATCATTTATTGATACAAACGACCGTGAAACCTTCAAGCGTGAAAATCGTCGGGACGCAGATATTGGCAGAAATCAACGAGGCGGAATCTGTCGAATCGGCCACAAACCAACAACTTATCCGCAGTAAAATTCTGGCAGCTCTCAGAAAAGAAGCCAAGTCATATCTACCGAGGCGATTGTCGTTTTTAGCGAAAGAACACGGCTTTTCTTTTGCTCGGAGTAAAATCACACACTCATCAAGTCGCTGGGGAAGCTGCTCTTCATCTGGAACGATTAGCTTGAATATCGGGATGATGAACTTGCCATTTGAGCTAATTGATTACATAATTATACACGAATTGTGCCACACCAGGCATATGAATCACTCGACGAAATTCTGGGACGAGGTTGACAAATTTGACCCGCATTATAAAATGCACCGAAATGAATTGAAAAAATATTCGCCATACATATAGAAACGCATATGCTTATGTTATACTTTAGCTATGTGGGCGCTAATTTTTCTATTGATCACTCTGAGTGTTGTTTTAGGTGTTATAGCTATTGTTTTACATAAAATATTGTCGGAAATTAGCGATAAATCTGATTGTGAAAATGATAAAAAAAGCCTCAGCGAGCACCAAAGAATGATTACGCTTATCAATAATATCACCGACGCGATTCTCAGTACGGACGAACACGGAATTATCAATACGTACAATTCTGCGGCGCTTAATTTGATTGACACGAACAGCGGAATTAACGGCGAACATATCAGTCAAGTGCTGAACCTTGAAACGACAGACAAAAAGCCGATTGACATTTTTAAGGAACTTACCAAATCTTCCGCAATTCGCCAACGCGACGATGTTCTGATGAAAATCGAAGATGGCGATTATATTCGCCTGGAAGTTACACTTGCGCCAGTTCAGGGAGGCGACAAAATGACGCCGGACGGATATGTACTTATCTTGCGCGACATCACGAAGACGAAGAGCCTCGAGGAGGAGCGTGATGAATTTATTAGCGTAGTTAGTCACGAATTGCGCACGCCAATTGCTATTGCTGAAGGCTCGCTGAGCAACGCCAAATTGTTGATCGAGCGTAAAATGACCAGTAAAATCCCCGAAGCCATTGACGAATCTCATAAGCAAATTTTATTCTTAGCGCGAATGATCAACGACCTCAGTACGTTATCACGCGCCGAGCGAGGAGTAGCCGATGAAACGGAAATAATCGACGTAGCAGAGTTGGCGGCTCAGATAAATTCCGAATATTCACCTCAGGCAAGCGAAAAAGGCTTGGCTTTCAATTTGGATATCGGCGGACGACTTGGCGTAGTTAAGGTTTCTCGTCTATATCTGGAGGAAATTCTCCAAAACTTCATTACCAACGCCATTCGATATACACAAAAAGGCTCCATAACTTTATCAATCAAGAAAAATAAATCTGGCGAAATCACCTTCAAAGTTATTGACACGGGAATTGGCATTAGCAAAGCCGATATGGCAAAAATTTTCGACAAGTTTTATCGCGCAGAAGATTATAGAACTCGCGAGACGAAAGGCACGGGATTAGGTCTATACGTTTCCGCTAAGTTGGCGAAGAAATTGGGCTGTAAAATTGAGGTAGAAAGCCGATTAAACCATGGATCGACGTTCGGATTCAAACTGAAAGAGTTCAAAAATAGCAACAAATAATCTCTAGTCAACTTGTTTTTTTGACTCGGATGAATTACAATTACTATTGACAGTCTGTGAAAAACAGACTTTTTAAATTGGGAGAAAATATGGCACAGAAAGGCAAGGCAAGCAGCAAAACTACGGTTCGTCGCATTAAAGCTACCGACGACGCGCCAAAAAAAGAAAAAGCTGTAGCGAAAAAAATCAATAAACCAACAAAAATCACCACAAAAGCACCTAAAAAGTCTGACGAAAAAGGTGGATTGATTGGATATTTTAAGGGCGCCTGGGAAGAGTTGAAGCTAGTTCGCTGGCCAACCCGTTCAGCAACTTGGGCAATGACAGCGGCGGTGCTTATCTTCACCTTTGCGTTTGTCGTTCTGATTTTATTACTTGACGCCGCATTCAACTGGGGCTTTAACCAAATTTTGAAATAGAGGAGAGATTATGAGTTCAAAACGATACGATGACAGTAAGCAATGGTATGCAATTCATACCTACTCTGGCTACGAAGAAAAAGTTGCCGAATCAATCCGCCAGCGAATCAACGGTGTCGATATGGCTGATAAGATTTTTGACGTTATCGTGCCAAAGGAAAAACAGATCCAAATTCGCAACGGCAAACGTAAAATTGTTGAGGCTAAAATTTTCCAGGGCTATGTCTTGGTTGAGATGAAATTGACCGATGAAACTTGGTACATCATCCGCAACACGCCAGGTGTAACAGGATTCGTAGGCGCCGACACTACGCCAACTCCAGTTTCTGAAAAAGAGATTGCGAAAATTAAGAAGCGAATGGGCGTTGAAGAACCAAAGCATCAGATTGACTTCTCAGAGGGCGAAGTTGTTTCAATTATCGACGGTCCGTTCAAGGGCTTTGATGGCGCAGTGAGCGAAATTGACGCATCTAAGGGTACTTTGAAGGTTATGGTCAGCATGTTTGGCCGTGACACTCCAGTCGAGTTGGACGCCCTGCAGGTTAAAAAAGTTTAGCTTGCAATTT
>CALIRX010000008.1 GCA_938042055.1 uncultured Candidatus Saccharibacteria bacterium | reverse complement strand
GCTGGGGAAGTGAAAAATCGGGAATTATGGTCTATTCGCTCCTGTCCGCCGAAGTTCTTGTCGTCGCTACTTAACGCCAATTTGTAAGAGCCAACTTCTGTGGGTACTGCGTAGTCTGAGCGGGATTTGTCGGGCGAAAAATTGATAACAAATAAAAAGTCGCCGTGCATAAAACTTACCGTGTGATCAGATTGGCGAACTGTCAAATGGTGAACATTAGGATTATCAATTTGCCTAATAATCTTCATTAGCGCCGCGTCAAAATCTCCCAACCATTGATATTTTAAGAAGCCATTGTCGCGTAAATTCCATTGCCGACGAGCGTGCTTAAACGACCAATTATTGCCTTCGCGCGGAAAATCAATCCATTCCGGATGCCCGAATTCATTGCCCATAAAATTCAAATAGCCGCCGCCGTGCAGTCCTGCGGTCATCAGACGAATCAGTTTATGCAGGGCTATTCCGCGTTCGGTTTTAAGATCTGGATCAATTTTATCCATATGCCAATACATATTTTTATCAATCAATCGGAAAATCAGCGTTTTATCGCCGACGAGCGCTTGATCATGACTTTCGGCATAATTAATGACTTTTTCCTCTGGTCGATGCGAACTCAAAGTGTAAGCTAATTGCCCCAAATCCCAATCTTCATCATTTTTCTCTTTCAGAGTTTTTATCCATAAATCTGGCGCGCCCATTTGCAAGCGATAATCAAATCCCAGCCCGCCGTCCTTTGTCGATGCGCTCAGTCCAGGAAAACCGCTCATTTCCTCTGCAATTGTCGTGGCGTCGGGGCGAACGGCGTGAATGGTTTCATTTGCCAATCTTAAATAAGCGAGCGCATCTTTGTCGACATTGTCGCGGAAATAATCGTCATAACTAGTGAAACTTTTTCCGAGTCCGTGATCGTGGTAAATCATACTAGTTACGCCATCGAACCTGAAACCGTCAACGTGATATTCGTCCAGCCACCAGCGGCAATTGCTTGCCAAAAAATGCAAAACTTCTGGCTTGCCGTAATCGAATAATCGCGAATCCCATTCTGGGTGGTTTGTTGGCTTGAAATATTGTGTCGGATCGCCGGCAAAATTGCCCAGACCTTCGACTTCGTTTTTGGCGGCGTGAGCGTGAACGAGGTCAATGATGACGCGCAGTCCCATTCCGTGCGCAGTGTCGACCAATTTCTTAAAATCGTCGGGCGTGCCAAATCTTGACGAAACCGCGAAAAAGTTGCTGACGTGATACCCGAAGCTGCCGTAATATGGATGTTCGGCGATTGCCATAAGCTGAATAGTGTTATAGCCAGATTCCTTAATTCGCGGCAAAACATCCGCGGTGAATTCGCTGAAACTGGCTACTTTTTCTTTCTGACTACTCATGCCAACGTGCGCTTCGTAAATTAAAGGAACTTTTGGCTTGGGCGGGGTTTTGTATTGCCAATTGTAAGGAGTTTTTGGTGACCACACGACCGCGGAGAAATCGACAGAATTTTCGTCCTGAACGACGTAATTTGCGTATGAAGGCAGCCGCCAGCCATCGCCGCCAGACCAATAGACACGTAATTTATATTTTTGTTCGTAACGAAGTGAATTTTCGGGAAGATTTATGCTCCATTCGCCGTTCTCGCCGCGATTTAAGGCGAATTCTTCGCGCTCTTTCCAATCTGAAAAATCGCCAATTAAGAACATCCGAGTGGCGTTCGGCGCCCATTCTCTAAAAGCCCATCCCGCATCTGTTTTATGGAGTCCGAAATGCAAAAAACCCATCGCGAATTCGGCTGGCGTTTTGCCGCTTAAAACCTTTTTCAGCTTCGAAGAAATATACTTCTCGCGCGCCTGAATTGTGGATTTGTGTGGGGCTAGCCACTGGTCCAAATCAACGAGGGTTTTACTGCTCATGTTTCTAGTATACAGCATACGGAAGGAGTTATACTTGTAAATATCGATTAAAGTTGTATAATATATAGCAATATGGAGCGTTCAAAGCCTAATACGGAGTCTAATTCTCCTGAACTGTTCTCCGATGAAGACTGGAGGCGAATTGCTGGTGCGAATTTATTGCTCGACGGAGAAGGGGAAAATGACGAGATTGCAATCGCTGAGATAGAACAAGCTGCGCACGCTGGCGATATTGAGGGCGAGAGAGTTAGAGTTGTTGGATATAGTCAATCCGAAGAGGATGATTCGTATCGTCTGCAGTCAGTTGAGGGTGTGGCGGATTTGATATCTCCTATGGAAATTGATCCTGAGATTCCAGCGCCGTTTGCGGTTTACACCAAAGAAATGGCTGCTTTGTGTGTGCGAACTTCGCAGAAGGACTATTATTTTCCGCTTGACAAGCAGGCGATTGTATCAATAGAGTTATTGCCAGATGATAGCGGCGTTCCTCGATGCGTGCGTAAATTGCGCCACTATGCTGACAAAATCGAAGAAGTTGCTGGTGTTGGCGACACTCAAGATGCGGAGTCGAGACAGCTTTTGATAGATGAAATAAATGACGTTTTGAATGAGATTCCGTATGATGGCGGAATTCAAGTGAAATGCCAGGCTTATAAGGTTAAAATTGACGGCAAGGAAAATAATGTAGAAGACGCTAATTCTGCGGTTTTATCTGGATGGCTACCGAGTTTTACGTGGCGTGATAATCGCCCTGTGCTGGAAATGTTTGATATTAAAAATCGATTTACGACTTTTTGTGTAGATATGAAAGACGTGCTTGATATGGCGCCAATTGATAAAGAGGAGATCGGAGTCCCTATTGATTTATTTGAAACGGTTTTTAATGACGATTTTCAGGGGACCGCTTGGCAGTTAGCGACGGACCTTTCTTATGTTGACGAGTCGGAGTTTGACGAAGTGTCAAGAGAGTATGCCCAAACATTAAATGACCAGTTGTCTGAGTTTGCTGCGACAAGACTTTATGGCATTAGCACTGTTGATTTTACCGGTTTTGTGTTGACTCCTGACGCCACGAAAAATAATGAATTACAGTATAAATTTATGGATATTTCTGGGGCGTGTATTTATGGGATGTGTTTTGTTAGCTATCATGATAAATTTTACGCGGCGCTTGAAGTGAAGATAGATGGTAAGTCTGGAGATTTTTCGAAGAAGATTTATGTGATACCCGACAGAGATAAGATTATTCGTTTGGAAGGATTTGATGGCGAAGCTGAAGAGCTTAAAATGGTGGTAAATGAACTTCATAAAATTGCAAATTTTGCAAGTGAAGTAGTTAATGATGAGTGTTTCTATAAATTGCCTCTTAATGAGCAGCTCGATGTGTTGAGTCAGTATGAATGCGCCGCTCGTAATGTAATCCAGGATATTAGCAGAGTGCGGGAGTTTAAGGGCGAATGTGTAGTTTCGGCATACTGATGTTTACCTGGCGATTTGCTGAATGCTGTTTCGTGGAATGATGTTCCGCCAGAAGAAGTGAATAGCCATGAGTATGTTGAGAAATTTGCGCTGCGTGCGGATAATTTGGTGGTCTGGAATCCAGAAATTAACGATAGGCCAGATATTGACGGACGAATATTAAGCGCGTCGGAATTGTCACTTAGTCGCGGCGAGCCTGTGCTAATAGTTAATAATGCGGAAGAGAATAAATATTACTTGGTGCGATGTAGTGACGTGATTAGCTTGTCGCGAAACGATCCGTCGACCATTTCGTGATATAATCAAACAGATTATGCAGAAAAAGCCTTTTTCTTTTGAAATAACTTCACGATTTAACGACACGTTGGCACGAACGGGAATTATTCACACGCCACACGGTGATATTAAAACGCCGGCGTTTATTATGGTTGGAACTAAGGCTAATGTTAAAGCGATGATTCCAGAGATGGTGAAGGACGTCGGCGCGCAGGCGGTACTGGCGAACGCTTATCATTTATATCTGCAGCCGGGGCATGAGTTGATTGAAAAGGCTGGATATCTTGGCAAATTTATGCACTGGGATGGTCCGACTTTTACGGATAGTGGTGGTTTTCAGGTTTTGAGTTTGGGTTCTGGCTTTAAGAAAGTTTTGGCGATGAGTACTGATGTCGATGAAGAAATTGTGATTGCTAAAAAATCATCGCGTCATGCTTGGGTGGACGAAAACGGCGTGATGTTTAAGTCGCATCTGGACGGCTCTTATCATAAATTTACGCCAGAATTGTCCATGCAAATTCAGGCTGGAATTGGCGCTGATATTACTTTCGCGTTTGACGAATTGACCTCTTTGATTGATCCGTACGAATATCAAGTTGAGGCGCTGGCCAGGACGCATGCTTGGGCGGAGCGAAGTTTGGCGGAAGTCAAGCGTTTGCGGGCGGCTCGTCCAGATAAGCCGTATCAAGCTTTATTTGGCGTTTTGCAAGGCGCGAATTACGAGGATTTGCGAAAGCAAACTGCCGAGTTTTTGGGCGCGATGGATTTTGATGGCTATGGAATCGGTGGCGCGCTGGAAAAGGAAACTATGGCGCAAACGATTCAGTGGGTTAATCAAATTCTGCCTGAAAATAAACCGCGTCATTTACTGGGAATTTCCGAGCCTGATGATATTTTTGCGGCAATTGAGCAGGGAATTGACACTTTTGACTGTGTGAGCCCGACGCGAGTGGCCAGGAATGGCGCCGCGTATACGCCGTTTGGTCGGGTCAATGTGCGCGGCCAGAAATACCGTGAGATGTTTGCGCCGATTATGGACGATTGCGATTGCTATACTTGCAAGAATTACACGGCGGCTTATCTTTGTCATCTTTTGCACGCCCGTGAGTCGTTGGCTGGAACGTTGTTGTCGATTCATAATGAGCGATTTATCGTTAAGTTGGTTGATGATATTCGTGCCAGCTTGGAGGACGGGACTTTTTATGAGTTCCGCGATTCGTTCCTGGCGAAGTATTATAGTAAGAAATAGGCTATTTACAACTGATTGGAAAATCGTTATAATTAAACTCATACGCCGTGAGGTCTTTTTTATGGACTGTACCCGCGTGAAAAATAATAATTAAATTAAGGAGAACTTCTACAAATGGCAGATGCATTTGACCGAAGCAAACCGCACGTTAACGTTGGTACAATGGGCCACGTTGACCACGGTAAGACTACGCTGACTGCTGCGATTACTGCAGTGTTGGCAAAGCGCCTACCAAGCGCAGTTAACAAACCTGTTGCGTACGACCAGATCGACAACGCACCAGAAGAGAAGCAACGTGGTATTACTATCGCGTCTTCACACCAAGAGTATGAATCAAAGAATCGTCACTATGCACACGTTGACATGCCAGGACACGCCGACTACGTCAAGAATATGATCACCGGTGCTGCTCAGGTTGACGGTGCGGTATTGGTTATCGCTGCAACTGACGGCCCAATGCCTCAGACTCGTGAGCACGTTTTGCTTGCAAAGCAGGTTGGTGTGCCAAAGATCGTTGTCTTCTTGAACAAGATGGACATGGCTGACGAAGAAATGGTTGAGCTGATCGAAGAAGAAGTTCGCGAACTTCTTGAAAAGAACGGCTTCGACAAAGACGCTCCAATTATCAAGGGTTCTGCACTTAAGGCTCTTGAAGGTGACGAGAAATACGAAGACGCTATTATGGAATTGGTTGACGCAATGGACAGCTACATTCCAGAGCCAGCACGTGACATGGACAAACCATTCATTATGCCAATTGAGGACGTCTTCTCAATTAAGGGTCGTGGTACAGTAGCAACTGGTCGTATCGAGCAGGGTGTTGTTAAATTGAACGACGAAGTTGAAATCGTTGGTTTGAAGCCAACTCAGAAGTCAGTTGTAACTGGTATTGAGGCCTTCAAGAAATCTCTTGACCAAGGTCAAGCAGGTGACAACGCAGGTGTCTTGCTACGTGGTATTGAGCGCAGCGATATTGAGCGCGGTCAAGTTTTGGCAAAGCCAGGCACAATTACTCCACATACTGAGTTTGAAGCTGAAGTTTACATCTTGAAGAAGGAAGAAGGCGGTCGCCACACTCCATTCTCAAAGGGCTACAAGCCACAGTTCTACTTCCGCACAACTGACGTTACTGGTGAAGTTGAATTGCCAGCTGACAAAGAAATGGTTATGCCAGGCGACACTGTAACCTTCAAGGTTAAGTTGCTTGCACCAATCGCTATGGAACAAGGTTTGAACTTTGCTATCCGCGAAGGTGGCCGTACAGTTGGTGCTGGTGTTGTTACAAAGATTAACAAATAATCTTGATAACACAAGCCTAATTAAATCCCCCGAACTTTCGGGGGATTTTTGAT
>CALIRX010000007.1 GCA_938042055.1 uncultured Candidatus Saccharibacteria bacterium | reverse complement strand
AAACTTCATAGCCATTCATTTCTGGCAACATTATATCCAAAATAATAACATCATAATCATCGGCGACAGCAGTTCGATAACCTTCGCTGCCATCATTCACCACATCAACCGCGTACGACTCGTCTTCCAACCCTTCTTTTAATAGTCGAGCAATCGTAACGTCATCTTCAATCAGTAAAACTCTCACAGATATATTATACCTTTATATCTCAACAATTTCACACACTAACACATCGCTATCATTTGTGCTTCTGGCCAAATTTTCTGAACTAACCGTTTGCCGCGTGCCGTTAATCGCACCCACGCGTTACCGTATATCTGATCAATCGCCATCAAACCTTTACGACGCAAATCCGCCAAAATATTCATTACTGTTCGACGCGATAATCCAACTTGCCCAGCCAAAACTACGACGTCATCGCCGCCATCTTCATAGATTTGTTGTAAAATTAACGCCTCGTTTGTTGTTAAATTAACTTCTTTTGATTGAACTTTATTCATAATATTCCTTTCTCTGGTTAGTGATGGTTATTATGATAAACGAGCATTCTTTAATTTTGCTGTAAAATTGACTATCCTTCTTTTATTTTTATTATGCTTGTTGTTATAATTGGTGTCTAACATAAATTTAAGGGGAGTGTATGTTAATAAGAAAACGCTTTTTAAATACAAAAGTTAAAATATTAACCGGCATAATGATAGCTGGATTAGTTGTCAGTGGATCACTACTTACCTTGCCAACCGTACAAGCTAAGAATACTGTTAGTGATGATTATCCACTAAATGATAGCGCCAACTGGAATCAAGAGCCTGTTTGGCGCGACGAGTTTGACGGCACATCATTGGATAGAGAGTCCTGGAATGTACGTAGCGGCGGATGGGGTGCAAACCACGTTCAAAGTTGCTATAGAGATAGAGAAGAGAATGTCAATGTCAAAAACGGCAACCTAAATATAGTTGGACTATACAAGCCAGGCGAAAAGTGTAGTGGCAATGAAAAAAGCGGCAATTTCACCTCTGGATTCGTAGAAACGAAGGGCAAAAAATTTTGGACCTACGGATATATTGAAGCTCGTATAAAAATGCCAAATAATAAGAGTACTTGGCCAGCATTTTGGATGAGCCCTAACGAATCTACATATGGTAGTTGGCCTCGCAGTGGTGAAATTGACATCGTAGAGACTAAAGGTTCTAATTTAGATTACGCGGCAGCAGATGCTCACTGGGGAATCTCACCAGGATACAAGAAGCACGCCCAAGGTAAAAAATTGCCAGCTGGATTTAAAGACACTACTCAGTGGCACACTTACGGCGTAAAATGGACTGAAGGAAAATTGGAATATTACATTGACGGCGTAAAGTTCCATACCGTCAGTAGTTTTAGGTGGCCAAACGCAGCAAACACACCTTACGGCCCATTCGACAAGCCGTTCTTTCTACGACTTAACTTGGCAATTGGCGGTGATTACATTGACGGCAATGGTAGCAAGTGGTCAAATGCCTACAACGCTCTAGCTGAATATCCAAAGTCATTCCCGGCAACTATGTCAATCGATTACGTCCGCGTATACGAAAGGCGAACAGCTAAAGAAGTTAACGTACCAGACAATAACTTGCGCGCTCAACTTAATAAAAACCTGTCAGCAGCACTTAGTACTAATCGTAAAGACGATCAAAAAATTACTGACGTAGAGTTGGAAAAATTGACAGATCTTAACCTAGATGCAGCCGACAACGCATCAGAAGCAGAAAAGATTCACGATCTAACAGGATTAGAAGCAGCTAAAAACCTTAAGACTTTATCTCTTAAGAACAATTCTGTCTTCGACCTAAGAGCGGTTTCCAACATCAAATCTCTAAAATCAGTAAACCTAACTATTAATCGCTAATTAGCTTAGGCGTTTACAGAAAAATTGTCATCTCATTATGGGGTGGCAATTTTTTATTTCAACCTGAAACTTCAGTATTCGACACCTCTATATTTCTGTTGTTAAAATAGCTACATATTAAACTTTACTTTTATTCCGCTTATTGTTATAGTGATGTTAAATATCAAAATATTGGGAGAGATAAAAAAATGTTAATAAAAAAACGTTTTTTGAATACAAGACTTAAGGCGGTAGCTGGATTAATGACCGCTGCAGTTATTATCGGTGGGTCGTTAGTCGCCCTGCCTATAGATAACGCTAAAGGCGCAGGAAGTCCATATCCGCCAACAGATAGTGAATATGAGAAAGTCTGGTCAGATGAATTTAATGGAGATTCATTAGATACGGATGTATGGTCTCCATACATAGGAGGCTGGAACGCTAGTGAGGTTCAGGGGTGCTATACAGAATCCGCGGAAAATATAAACGTCAGTGGAGGTAGCCTGAATCTGATCGGTCTATATAAACCAGGCGTAACCTGTAATAAGGGTAAAAATAAAGATTTTACTTCTGGATTCGTAGAAACAAAAGATAAACAAGCTTGGACTTACGGATATTTTGAAGCTCGCATAAAAATGCCAAATAATAAAAGTACCTGGCCAGCATTCTGGATGAGCCCTAACGTAAAAAGATACGGTGACGGGTGGCCTATGAATGGTGAAATCGACATCGTAGAAACAAAGGGTTCTGATTTGGATTATGCTGCCGCGGATGCACACTGGGGAAAATCCATAACCAATAAGACACACAAGAATAGCCACAAATCGGACCTACCGGCAGGCTTTTCAAATACTACTGACTGGCATACATATGGAGTAAAATGGACCGAAGGAAAGCTAGAATACTTCATTGATGGAAAAAGCTATCATACAGTTGAAGGATTTGGTCAACCAAATGCCGCAAACACACCGCACGGACCATTCGACGTACCATTCTTCCTGCGTCTTAACATGGCAATTGGCGGTACTTATATCGACGGTCCTGGTGGTAAATGGTCGAATGCTTACAATGTCGTAGCAGAAGAACCAGGCACATTCCCTGCAACTATGTCAGTCGACTACGTTCGTATATACCAAAGACGACAACCTAAAGAGATTGAAGTAAAAGATACAGAGCTACGTAAACTACTTAATAAAAAACTGGGAGAAAAACTTGGCACAACTCGTACAGAAAATCAAAAAATTACTGACGTAGAGCTAGAAAAATTGACAGATCTTAACCTGGACAACTCAAACATTACCAGCCTAACTGGAATAGAAGCTGCCAAAAACCTTAAGAATTTGTCATTAAACCACAACTCAATCTCAGATCTAAGCCCACTATCCGGTCTAACTTCTCTAAAGACCCTGTCTCTAAAAGAGAATGCCATCACCGACATAAGTCCGCTAGCTGGATTAACATCCCTAACTTCCCTACATCTTGAAGATCAGCGGACTACTGTTAAGCCTAACGACAAATCATTTGTTTCACCAATGAGAGATATCACGGGAAGTCCATTTTATATATTTCACTCAGAAGATGTCATCAACGATACAGAAACTATTGGAAAAGTTCATATACTATCGCTACCAGCCAACGGAGCATCCCCTATTTTGAATGTTTCTTGGGTAAACGGGATAACCGTCATAGGAAGACTTCAAGCTGTGTTTAGCGGTACTCTGGCTATTGACACATCAGCGATCCCTAGGGCAGTACAACCACAACCACAGCCGCAGCCTCAGCCTGGAAATCCGTCAGCTGCCGCTCATAATCCAGCTAATAAGCCTCAGAATGCCGTAAGCGGCCTACTCGCAAACACAGGATTTAATGTCTTCTTAGGTGTTATCGCCATCCTAGCATTAGTTGCCGCAGGACTATTCATTCTGCGCTAACCTGCAACTACATAAAATTACCACCCCGTGATGAGGTGGTAATTTTTTATTGAGAAGTTGGTTTTTATTGTCGAGAGGATTGAGAAGTTGGTTGCGGTGCCACGCCAGACTGTGAAGCGTCTGATGGCGGCGTGTTGGCTGTGCTATTTTGAGCTGACGGAGTTTGTCCAGTTGAAGATGAACCCGATTGTCCCGATTGACCAGATTGAGCTTGAGACGTACTGCCATTTCCGCCAGATTGCTGCCTAGATCCGCCAGGACCGCCTTGAGATTGGCTCATTCCTGGAGGACCGCCAGCTTGCCCGCTCATTTGGCTTCCGCTTGAGCCGCCAACTTGCATACCCGCAACAAATCCCAGTCCGCACAAAACCACGCCGCCAATTGCTATTCCCATTGCCGCGCCGACGCTAATTGAGCGTTTTTCGTTCGAGGCGTATTCCGAATTGTTAAAGATATTTTCTGGTGTTGTTTGAGATTCTTGATCTAATTTTCTCATAATATTTCTCCTTTGGTTAAATTTATTTCCTATGCAGACAGTTCGTATAATGTTACATCACTACCTCCATAATTAACGACTTTACCGTTTTTCTTAATCCAATTTGTGATTTCGCTATTTCCGCCATTTGGACCACCGCCATGACCGTGTGAGCTAGCGGCATAATATTTCAATTTACCATCCGCCACCAATTGCTTAAATTGTTCAAGCGTGAGTGGCGTGTCGCTGCCGTTAAAGCCACCAATTGCCATGACCGGTTGACCGCTGGTTAGCTGAATTGCCGCCGATTCATTGGCGCTATCCACTGCCACTAACCAAGTTGCACCATTTTGGTTTTGTAAAAGATACTGAACCAACGTGCTGTCTGCCTGAGATTTTTCATTATTACTTCCCTGCATCGCTGTTGAGTTCGGACCAGCCGTCGGAATGCTGCCCGTATGCGTGACGTTGACGGTCGACAATGTGTAAATAACTGGAGCGACCATACATGCAGCCACAGAGGTGACAATTGCCAAGTTCTGAAGCCAACGTTTCGGCATATACAAATTGACCAATAGTCCCGTCATACCGATAGCTCCCAGAATACCAACCGTCCACATTAGCCAAGTCATCGTACCAGCGTAGCTAAGGATAATTATCGCAATCGCCGCCGTTACGCCGACCAACATCGGTAAAATCCAAGCATACGACTTTCGTCTGACGTACGCACCCCACAGAAACGGCGCGCCAATCCCAACCAGAGCCGCGACAGCCGGTGCCATAACCACCACGTAGTACGGATGAATCACGCCGCTAGTCATGCTAAATATTACGATGTGAATGATCAGCCAAAGCATCCAGAATATCGCCGCTGCTCGCCCGCGATTAGTCCGCGTAGTCTTGCGTAAAATCCATAAGAGCAGTCCGCCGCTCGCTAATGCTAAGACTAACAACCATGCAATGTTCGGTCCAAAATCGTTATTAAATATCCTAAATATTCCCGTTTGCCCGCCAAATCCAGTACCTCCAGGACCGTGACCGCCACTGGGAGCGCCACCCATTCCGCCAGGGCTTGCCATTGCCATTCCACCACCTCCGCCGCCGCGGTTTCCCAATAGTCGACCAAAACCGTTATAGCCAAAAATCAAACTCCAAATACTATTGTCATTCGTACTACCAACCCACGGTCGATTGCCAGACGGCGTCAGCCAAACAAGCACGCTCCACCATAAAGTCGACACCGTCGTAATTACGCCCGCAAACATCAAATGTAGAAATCGCGTAACAATTGGCGGCTTGGCGAACGCTAGATAGACAATTACCATCGCAGGCAAAACCATCAAGCCCTGGAGCATTTTCGTGTTAAACGCTAGTCCCGTAAACAACCCCGCCAGACCAAGCCATAAAAGCGGACGCCTACCTTCTAACGACCTGAGAAATGCGTAACCGCTGGCGGTGAGCATAAATGTCAAGATAGCATCTGGATTATTAAATCCGAACATCAACGCCGCAACAGGAGTTAGCATTAATGTGACTGCAGAAATCATCGCGCTGGTAAAGCCGAATTGTCGTTTCACTGCCGAATACAACAGCCAAACCGAACCAACGCCCGCTAATACGCTTGGTAGTAACATTGAAAAGCTGAAAAAACCAAACAGTCGAGCGCTAAGTCCCATTATCATCGTCGCCAGCGGAGGCTTGTCGATTGAAACATAATTCGCCGCGTCCAAACTACCAAACAGCCACGCCGTCCAACTTTGGCTTGCTGCCTGCACCGCCGCCGCGTAATAACTGTTCGCCATGCCATTATGCATCGCGCCAAACATATACAACGCACCCGTCGCAATCAGTAATATCGGAAGAGCCATTTTCTCAAGCCACGAACGATTGTCCAATTCCTTATTAACTCGATGAAGTCCTTTTAAATCATCGATCGCAGTTTTTACAATCTTCACACGACTATCAGTATCTTCAATCCAAGTAACGGGTTGCTCGTGAATCGGCACGCCCGCGCGCTCCGTTTTAATCAAAAGCTCTGTGTCGAAGAACCATTCATTGTCCTTAATTTTTGGCAAAAATCTCTTCGCTACATCGCGACGAACTGCCTTGAATCCACATTGCGCATCGCTAAATTTGGTCCGCGACGTCAATTTGATAATCTTGTTATAACACCGTGAAATAAACTCCCGCTTAAAACCGCGGCTGGTCTTTGATTTTTTCATCAATCGAGAACCGATCCCCACGCCAGCTTCGCCCGCCACAAGCGGCTGAATCATCGGCAGAAAATCATCCAAACTAGTGGATAAATCGACATCCATATATGTCAGGATATCCGCCTGACTGCTTTGCCAAACCTGCTTTAATGCTCGCCCGCGACCGCGTTCAGCCAGCCTTACGGCACGAACTGATTGATGGTTTTGCGCCAAGCTTTTCGCTATTTTTAAGGTGTTATCTTGGCTACCATTATCTGCAATTGTTATCTGATAACGATATGGCAAATTTTCCATCATGTATTCGTCAAGCGTTTCAATGCTGCTTTGAAGAATTTTCTCCTCGTTCAGCACCGGCACGACGACTATGTCGACAAATGGATTAACTATCGCTCGAAACGGCGATGGACTAGAATCGGACGTAATAAGTCGCGACCTAGCTAATGGCTGGGGTGTGGTTATTGCTCTCATGCAAACCACTATAAACAAGCGTTCTGTAAAAATGCTTTAAGACATCTGCAAATATTTCAGAGTGTTTACATACCATCAAAGACTAATAAAACTACATCGCCATCTGCGCCATTAACACCCAACTCTATAAACCTCATCAAATCATCTATTTGCATGACGATATCAGCCTCTCGCCTCTCTTCCGCTAACTTTCGTATCTCTGGCAATTCATTTTCTACCAGCCGAACATATGAGTAGCCGTCTACAGCAGTATGTCTATAAAGATCAATATGCGCAATCACCGGAAATCGCCGCTCAAAATCTTCAGCGCTCTCCGCCGAACTACTAGCAAAGTTAAAAATATCCTTTAAATCATTACTCCTTGGGCTGCTCTTAAAATCATCCCGTAAACATTGACTAGAAAGAAATCTAGCCCACATACCATCGCAATAAGTATTATTCATAGCTATCATTATCTCACCTATTCCGCGTTATTAGAAATATATAACTGCAAAAACAATAAAAAAGACCTCAGCTATACTTGTTGAGGTCTTAAAATTCGATTTGGCTCCGGGGGCGGGGTTCGAACCCGCGGCCTATTGGTTAACAGCCAACCGCTCTACCGCTGAGCTACCCCGGAATATGTGTTGTATTATAGCGAGTTTTTGAATAGTTGTAAAGTTACTGGCGGACAATTTCCAATGCTTTTTTTAAAATCTCCACTTCCGAGCGTGATTTTTCGTCTTCTTCAGCTTCTCTCTTCTTAATTTCTTTCGCTAAATTTTGCCACCAAACTTCTTTTTTCTCACTGCTCAGCGTCAAAGACCTAACTTCGCCGTCCTGCTTCTCCAAAAATCCCGCAGCCACCAAATTATCAACGTGTTTTGCTACCGTCGACACCGATTTATACCCCAAGGCGCGCATAATTTCCCGAAGCGTCGGACTATAGCCATTGCCCTTTATAAATCCATCGATAAAATCCAACATTATTTTTTGCTTTTTCGTCAGTTTCATATCTAAAGTATACACCATACGCTATACTTAAAATATGGCAAAAAAATACATTAACGACGTTCGATTCTGGATATTGACTATTGTTATTTTTGGCGGCGGCTTCGCCCTGCATCCCAGTGTCGGCTTATCAATTCTGGATTTCCCATCACTACGCGTAGGATTATATCAAATCGTTGCTGTAAGCCTATTGTTATTTTCCTTGCCACTACTACTTAAAAAACGCCAAGAATTACTGAAAAACCGATGGCTGATCGGCGGATTTTTAGCAATTTTTATCGCCATCGTCGTCGGCGTATTTTTCGCAGAAGCACGCCTACGCACCGCGTTATATTCATTATCGCTATTATTCTTACTCGCCGTCGGATTATCCGCTGGCTTAATTTACGGCGAATTGTCAAAATCAGAAAAACGCAAACTCATCAATGTCGGATTATGGAGCGGTCTAGTTTTTGGGATTTTAGCAATCATTCAGCTCATCGTCGCCACTTTTGAGCCAACAGGATTTGGTACGCTTTGTGCTGGTTGTAAAGCCAACGTTTTTGGATTTCCGCGAATCAATTTATTCGCCGCCGAACCTCAGTTCTTCGCCAATTCTCTACTTCCAGCATTTTTCCTTGCGCTCTTTCAATCAAAATCTCGCCTAGCCAAATTTAGCCTATTTTTCACAACTCTCGCCATATCTTTAACATTTTCCCGTGGCGGATTTTTAGCAATTTTTATCGCCATCACAGCCTTATTTATAATCGCTTTTGTAAAACGAATTGACACATCTTTTATCCGTAAAAAGCTTCCAATCATCTTCGCTGGATTATTACTCGGATTCATCTTATTATTCTCATCAGCCAACATTAGATACGCCAACACGCCCTTCATTGCGCACAATACCTTCGTCAGTATGGTCGATCAATTATCTCTCGGGAAAATTAAGATTCCGCAAAAATCCATCACCAAAAATCCGTCGCCAAAACCCGCCGAAAACGTTCCACCAAGCAACAATTCTTTCCAGCCTGCCGGTTTCGTTGAAGCTTCCGCCAATGACAGACTCAGCGCCAGTGACTTAGCTATAAAATCTTGGCTGTCATCGCCACGAACATTCTTCTTTGGCGTTGGACTCGGCAACCTCGGTAATTTCATCCAAAAACATTTTTATATAAACGTCCCAGCAGACCAAACAGTCTACGTTTTTTACATATTATTACTCAGCGGCTTAGGGATCATCGGGCTATTCGTCCTTCTAATTGTCCCGTTGACAATTATATTTTTCGCCATAAAAAATATCCGTAAAATTAAAGCTCAATTTATCTTATCTCTAGCCATAGCGATGTTTGTGCATTTCTGGTTTTTTGGCAGTTTTATAAATACGATTCATTGTTTTGCTATAATCGGCATATTTTTGTATAATTACCCCAGAGATTATGCGGAAAAAGTCTGATTTTTACTTCAAAATTGCTCTGGTCGTTCTTGATATCTTAGCTTTATTAAGTGCATTTACTATTGCCTATATTTTGCGAATCTCCCTGGATCCTAGACCATTCCATATCAGCATCAATGCCATAGATTTTATTACCTCAATTTTTATGACGTTGCCGTTGTGGATTGTAATGTTCTACTTCTTTGGCTTATACGACCGAGAGGTTTACACACACCCGTTGCGAAACTTCGGACAAATACTTTTGGCGTCAATAACTGGAATTATGATTATGATTTCCGTGGCGTTCTTTACTAATACCCCACTATTCCCAGCCAAACTTGTCGCGGTTTACGCCACTGGAATTGGCTTCATCTTACTAATGATTTTCCGCAGCGCCGCCAATATTGTTCGTCTGAAACTATTAAAACGCGGTTTAGGTGCGCGCCGTGTTATACTAATTGGCAATTGTGACTTAACTCACGTTTTGGCTGATTTTATAGAAACTAATCCGTTAACTGGCTTTAAGATTAGCGGAATTGTTGCGCAAACCCAGTTCATTCCTATTGAATTAAAAAAGCTTCGACGCTCGTCATTAGAATCGGCGCTCACCATGGATAAAATTGATGTTATTATCCAAACCGACTCAAAAAACGTTAGCGAACATTATCAAATTGCCCAGAAACATTATCTGGATTTTTATCAAGCGCCGGAATTCGACGGAATTATGACCACCAAACACACTATTGATATCATCGACTCCGTGCCGCTAATTCACACTCATCCGACGCCGTTAATGGGCTATGGGCGAATTGTTAAGCGAATTATGGACATTGTAGGCGGGACAATTGGAATTATCATCGCCTCGCCAATTATGCTTTTGGTGGCAATTGCCGTAAAAATCAGCGACCCAGCGGGACCGATTTTAATGCACGGCAAACAGCAAAAACGCCTCACTCGTTACAATCGACCGTTTAAGGTCTATAAGTTCCGCTCGCATTATGCAAAGTTTGACGGCAAAACTGACGAAGAAGTGTTTCGAATGGTCGGTAAGCCTGAGCTAATCGAAGAATACCGTAAAAACGGCGACAAGCTTGATCATGATTTTCGCGTGACGCCAGTTGGTCGATTTATTCGTCGCTTTAGTCTTGATGAATTGCCACAATTATTCAACGTCGTTAAAGGAGATATCAGCCTGGTCGGACCGCGAGCGCTGGTACCGCACGAATTAAGCGCATACGACAAAAAACACGTTTTATTAGCGGTCAAATCAGGACTCACTGGACTTGCAGTAGTATCTGGCAGGCGCAGTATTAGCTTTGAAGAACGGCGACGAATTGACTTATATTACGTCCAGAACTGGAGTCTTTGGATGGACATCACGATTTTATTAAAAACCTGCTTGGTTATTTTCCAGAAAGATAATTAATGAGTAAGCCAAAAATTGCCATAGTTCATGATTGGATTTACGGCGGCGGAGCCGAAAAGGTCGTTTTGGAAATTCACAAATTGTACCCAGATGCGCCAATTTACACTTCTTTTTGTAGCGACGAATGGCGAGAAAGATTAGATAATAAAGTCGTTACTGGCTATTTACAGCGATGGCCATTTTCAAAAATTCGACGATTGCTACCACTTCTTAGACAGTGGTGGTTCGCTAAGCTTGATCTTAGCGAATTTGACATTATCATCTCCAGCTCAGGAAATGGTGAGGCAAAATTCGTCCGCAAATCCAGACCAGATCAACTTCATATTTGTTATTGCCACACGCCAACGCATTTTTATTGGCGACATTACGACGAATATATCAAACGACCAAGTTTTCGCCCACAATGGCTGGCACGCCTAGGCTTAAAAACCCTAGTTCGACCACTGAAAAAACGAGATTTCAATGCCGCTCAGCAAGTTGATGTTTTTATCGCCAACTCTACGGGGATTCAGGCTGATATTGAAGAGTTTTACCAACGAAAAAGTACGGTTATTTTTCCGCCAATTGACGTGTCGAGCTTTTCGCCGCTTGCCAAGAATCGCAAGCAAACGTCCATCCCCAAAAAACCTCGCTGTCTGATTTGGGGGCGAATTGTACCGATGAAACGACTTGATATTGCTATTAAAGCTTGTCAGAAACTTGGCTGGCAATTAGATATTATTGGGAAAGGTCCAGACGTTGATAATCTAAAAAATATTGCTGATAAACATACTAATTTCTTAGGATTCGTCGATAATGCCACACGAGAAAAATATATTAAAAAAGCAGATTTGTTTATTTTTTGTTCACACGAAGATTTTGGAATCGCGCCAGTCGAAGCGTTGGCATCTGGCATTCCAGTGGTTGCGTATGAAGCCGGCGGCGCACTTGATTATATAAAATCTGAGAAAAACGGCTGGTTCTTTTCTGAGCAAACAGATTCTTCATTGATAAAAACCTTAGATAAACTTCCAGGAAAAAAAGTTTCACCTACAAAAATCTCAGCCACAGCTAACGAATTTTCAGCTGCAATTTTCCATAAAGCGATAAAAAATATAGTTGATAAATCATGGAAGGAACATTATCGTGAAAATCGTAATTGACGCCCGAACATTAAGGACTAGCACTGGTCGGTACATCGAACGGCTGATTCATTATTTGCAGAAAATTGATAATAAAAACGATTATGTTATTCTGCTCAAGCCAAAAGATTTTGACAATTGGCAGCCAAGTAACCCAAGATTTCAGAAAGTTATTTGCCCATATAAAGAATACACTTTTGCTGAACAAATCGGCTTTAAAAAACAACTTGAAAGTCTCAATCCAGACTTAGTTCATTTTGCGATGGTTCAGCAGCCTGTTTGGTATAATTCCAGTCCAGTTGTTACTACGATGCAAGATTTGACCACTGTCAGATTTAGAAATCCAGATAAAAATCCTGTCGTTTTCTGGATTAAGCAGCAAATTTATAAATGGGTCAATAAAAAAGTTGCGAAAAAATCTTCGCACATCATCACAATTTCTAACTTCGTAAAAAATGATTTAATTAAATTCACCGGCGTAAACCCAGAGAAAATTACTGTAACTTTGGAATCTGCAGACGAACTGCCAAAAGGCAACGAGCCTGTTGACGAGCTGATTGGTAAAAAATTCATTATGTATATCGGTAGGCCGACGCCACATAAAAACCTTCGACGACTAATTGACGCATTTGCTTTGTTGCAGAAAAAATATCCAGATTTAACGCTGGCTTTGGCGGGTAAAAAAGATAGCAATTACGCTCGCCACGAGACATATGTAAATGAGCATGGAATTAAAAATGTTGTGTTTACCGGCTTTATATCAGACGAGCAATTACGCTGGATGTACGAAAATACGGCAGTTTATTGCTTCCCTTCGCTCAGTGAAGGATTTGGTTTGCCAGGGCTAGAGGCAATGCTACACGGCGCACCAGTCGCCTCGAGCACGGCTACTTGCCTACCAGAAACTCACGGCGATGCTGCTCACTATTTTGATCCTTTCAGTGTCGAGGATATAGCAAAATCAATTGACGACATCTTATCTGATGACAAATTGCGCAATGAACTCGTTAAAAAAGGCAAGAAACACGTTAAGACATTTTCATGGCAGCGCATGGCAGAGCAAACTTTGGCTGTGTATGAAAAATATGGTCGGAAAAGCTGAGATTAGCTTTCCTGTCCAGTAGCTTGATTAATTCGAGTAGACGAGTCTGCTTTATTTGAGCCGCCAACTCCATAGACCATTTCAATGTTGTACTTTTCGCAAACATCACGCTCTGGAACAACTTCTGGCGCTGATCTATCGCCACCATTTGCAAACACCAATTGACATCCCGGATATTGCCGAGCGATCATTTCTAATGTTTCCGTAACTGGAGGCTCTTCATCAATAGACAGCATCACCTGATCGACACCCTTTAATGCTCGCATTAAGCGAAGTCGATTTTCTTCATCAAGGATAATTTTTCCTTTTTTTAGCAATTGCTGCTTGTCATTATTCACCACTACAATCAAATAATCACCCATTTTTGCAGCCGCCTCAATCATATCTAAATGCCCACCGTGTAATGGATTAAAATAGCCGCTAACAATTACAACTTTCATAATATCCTCCTCTATAACTTCTCTATTATACCTGATATACTATACTTATGACAAAGATGCTAGTCACGGGAGGCGCGGGATTCATTGGCTCGAATTTTGTGCATTACACCGTAAAACACAAGCCAGAATATGAAGTCACTGTTATTGACAAATTAACCTACGCCGGAAATCGTGCTAATTTGGAAGCTGTAACTGACCAAATTACATTCGTAGAGGGCGATATTTGTGACGCCGAATTAATAGACAAATTAGTCGCTGAAAATGACATAGTTGTACACTTCGCCGCCGAAAGTCACAATGATAACTCTTTACGTAATCCATGGCCATTTGTTGAAACAAATATAATTGGCACATATACCATTCTAGAAGCTATTCGAAAACATGATAAGAGACTACATCACATCTCAACTGATGAGGTTTTTGGTGATCTAGAGCTTGATGATCCAAATCGCTTCACAGAAGACACTCCATACAAACCTTCCAGCCCCTACTCTAGCACTAAAGCTTCCAGTGACATGCTAGTTCGTGCCTGGATTCGTAGTTTTGGTATTAAAGCAACTATCTCAAACTGTTCTAACAATTACGGACCATACCAACACATTGAAAAGTTTATTCCGCGGCAGATTACCAATATCTTAAGCGATATCAAGCCAAAACTTTATGGCACCGGCGAGCAAGTTCGCGACTGGATTCATGTCGATGATCATAACTCAGCGGTTCATTTAATCCTAGAAAAAGGCACTCTAGGAGAAACCTACATCATTGGCGCAGATAATGATCACGTTAATAATAAGATGGTGATTGAATTGATTTGTGAGCTAATGGGTAAAGGTAAAGATTGGTATGAACATGTCAACGATCGTCCAGGTCATGATATGCGTTACGCAATGGATTCCAGCAAGTTACGCCGCGAATTAGGATGGCAACCGCAATACACAGATAATAAAACCGGTATGCACGATGGATTAATGCAAACTATTAACTGGTATCGCGAACACGAAGACTGGTGGCGCGCCCAAAAAGACGCCGTTGAAGCAGCTTATGCAAAACAAGGACAATAATTATGTTTGACCCAACTGACTACAATGAACTTACAGTCACTGAATCGTCAATTCCAGGGTTATTTGTTATTAAATTACCCGTACATGACGACAATCGTGGCTGGTTCAAAGAGAATTATCAAAAAGAAAAAATGGAAGCCTTAGGCTTGCCATCGTTCAATATCGTACAAAACAATATCAGCTTCAATGACAAAACTGGCGCCACACGCGGTCTTCATGCTGAGCCTTGGAACAAATTCATTTCAACAGCCAATGGGCGTGTTTTTGGAGCTTGGTGTGACCTTCGTAAAGGTGAGAGTTTCGGCCAAGTTTTCACGCACGAGATTAATCCGGGTACGGCAATTTTCGTTCCTAAAGGCGTAGCTAACGGCTATCAAACACTTGATGATAATGTCGCCTATACATATCTAGTTGACGCTCATTGGTTCCCAGATGCTAAATATACTTTTGTTAATTTATTTGATACAGAGCTAAATATCAACTGGCCAATCAATAAGGATCAAGCAATTATTTCCGAAAAAGATGCCGCACATCCACTATTAAATAATGTAATTCCTATGGAGATTTAATGGATAATAAAGCTGTATTTATTACTGGAGCTAATGGCCAACTAGGACGAGCACTACAGCACGTTTTTCCCAATGCGACGGCGTTATCGCATCAAGATTTAGACATTACCAATAAAACCGCTGTCGACTCTTTCGATTGGCAACATGGATCGATCATTATAAACGCCGCAGCCTGGACTAACGTTGATGCAGCAGAAACCGAAGAAGGCCGCGTAGCATCTTGGAAAGTTAATGCATCTGCAGTGTCTAACCTTACTCGAGTATGCCGAAAATATGATATGACAATGGTTCACATTTCCAGCGATTACGTATTCGATGGAACCAAAAAACCTCACACAGAGGACGAGTCGCTTAGCCCTCTTAGTGTCTATGGTCAGAGTAAGGCCGCAGGAGACCTATTGGTCGAACAATTAGACCGCTTCTATCTACTTCGGTCTACATGGGTAATTGGTGAAGGCAAAAATTTTGTCCGCACCATGCTAGGATTGGCAGAAAAGAATATCTCACCAACCGTTGTTAATGACCAAATAGGTCGCTTAACGTTCACCAGTGAGCTAGTGCGTATTATAGATCATTTATTGTCAACTAAAGCTCCATTCGGAACTTACAATGCAACAAATGACGGACCACTCGCTTCTTGGGCAGACATTACTAGAAAAATATTTGAATTATCTAATCATAAAGACTTAATCGTTTCTAATACAACTACCGCAGAATATTTTGCCAACAAGCCGGGGGTTGCGCCACGACCACTCAATAGTGATATGAGTCTAGATAAACTGCACTCTACAGGATTTCAAAGCCGTAACTGGGAAGAGGATTTAAGGCAATATATATTAAACAACGCTTAAAATGTAACATTTATAAATCTCAAAACCGTTTAACCTTGATACTGTCGAATCATAGATATATAATCATACAACACAAAGGAGAATATGATGAAGGGAATAATTTTAGCGGGTGGATCGGGTACGCGATTATGGCCAATTACTCAGGCCATAAGCAAGCAATTAATGCCTATTTACGACAAGCCAATGATTTATTATCCGCTTACCACATTAATGCAAGCGGGAATTCGTGACATTCTCGTAATTACCACTCCAGATGACCAAGACGGCTTCAAGAGGCTTCTTGGCAACGGATCACAATGGGGTATAAATCTAGAATACGCTGTTCAGCCCACTCCAGATGGTCTGGCGCAAGCTTTTATTATTGGTGAAGATTTTATTGGTGACGATAAAGTAGCCCTAGTACTGGGAGATAATATATTTTATGGAGAGCGTTTAGATGAGTCTCTGCGGGAATGTACAAATCCCGACGGAGGCACGGTTTTTGCCTATAAAGTATCTGACCCAGAAAGGTATGGTGTCGTTGAATTTGATGACCAAAATCAGGCAATATCAATTGAAGAAAAACCAACTTCCCCAAAATCCCACTTCGCAGTTGTTGGCTTATATTTTTATGATAATGACGTAGTAGAGATTGCTAAAAACGTAAAGCCGTCAGCTCGAGGAGAATTAGAAATTACATCCATTAATGCAGAATACTTACGTCGCGGTAAATTGCAAGTTCAAACCTTAGACAATGGAGATGTTTGGTTGGACACAGGGACAATCGACAGTTTAACTGACGCATCCGACTTCGTTAGAGTTATCCAAAAACGAACCGGTAGGATTATTGGCAGTCCTGAAAAAATCGCCTTTTATAACGGTTGGATCTCTAAAGATCAGCTAAAAAATCTATCCGAACCACTTGCTAAATCTGGATATGGTAGTTATTTTACAAGGTTAATTAATAAATAATATGAAAAAAGTTTGTATTATCATTCCTGCTTACAATGAAGCTCCTGTTATAAAAAATGTTATTAAAAAATCTAAGAAAACATTTTCAGAGGCTAAAAAAGAATATTCTATTGACGTCGTGCTAATCAATGACGGATCCAGAGATGATACTCTTGAGCAAGCTAAAAAAGGCGGCGCAATAGTTATTGATCATATATTGAATTCCGGAGCTGGAGGCGCCACATTAACCGGCCTCGCCTACGCTCGACAAAATAATTATGACATTGTCGCCACTATGGATGCCGACGGCCAACATGACCCAGAAGATGTTTTAGCTGGAATTAAAAAAATCTCCACTTCTAATACAGACCTACTGATTGGTAGTCGACTCATCAATAGCGAGGGCATGTCCAGGACTAAAGTCCTAGGAAACAAAGGCCTCAGCTTCATCACCTACGTACTGTTCGGTATCAACGTTACCGATTCACAATCTGGTCTGCGAGTTTACTCACGAAAGGCCATTGATAGCCTTGACTGGAAATCAACTGGTTATGAGTTTTGCTCAGAGATGATTTGGCGAGCTAAACAGGCAAGCATGGTTATTTCTGAATACCCGATTAAAGCAATTTACACCGACTATTCCCGAGCCAAAGGTCAAAACAACTGGAACGCCATCAATATTATCAAACGACTATTTAAGCAACGCTTAACGGAGTTATTTGAATGAGATATCTTATCCTCATACTACTCAATGTGCCGATTATTCTGGCGGCACTAATCAATATAATCACTCAATACAAACTGCGTAAAGTCAGCCCGGCACGCTTTCGTCATCAACTCATTATTTGGCTAGTCATCATGGTTTCCTTGATGGGGTCGTTCCCGATATACAACATCTCACTTGGGCATCCGCCACTTGATTCATCAGAATTAAGCTTGTTTGATATTTTACAAACTACGACGATTATTTTTCTATTCTATATCTCCAACAACCAACGCCAACGTATCGACCAAAACGAGCGCAGACTACGCGACCTACATCAAGAATTATCAATTAGGCTATCTGTTAGAAGATAATTTTTATTAATACTTCCCTATATCCTATTCTATTTATTAGTCGCAGCAATCATCAAAACACCAACTAATATTAATATACAGCCGATAGTTTTAATTATAGTAAAGCTTTCGTTAAAAATTACTACAGCTGTTAACATAAGCAACAGGTAGACTAGTCCTATCGTTAGCGGTGAAATAAATGATAGTTCAAACCTGTTTAATATAAAAAGAAACTTACCCCGTAAAACAATATACCAAACAGGCTCATTATAGGAAGATGTAAATTAGTATAAGGAATTGTAAGTAAATGAGCTGAACCCGCTGACAATCCTCCTAATTTTATTAATGTTGATCCACTAACCGCCGCTACAACATACGCAATTATCAGAAATATATTCATCTATCGCTTATTGACCTTATCAATTATAGAATTGGCAGCAGCTACATTTATCTTACCATTTTCAGCTGTCAAAAACTTATCAACATTGCCGTCGACAATTGCAGACGTGAAACTACTTAATACCTTATCGTGACCATACAACAGATCTCCTATCACCATGCGCATACCGTTAGCTATAAATTGCCCCCAATATTGAGTCGTATACTTTATCGAGCTACGCAACACATCTTTACCAAGATGTTCTCCGTCTGTTGGCAGGTGAATTAGGATATCTTTAAAGAAATCGTAGATGTAAATATCTTTCTTGAAGGATACCATATAATACCATTCACACACTGGTGAGCGGAAATTTAAGAACATTGTTAATGGAACTTTACCCGCCATAGCATTGACCGAAAGAGTTACTGGAGTGGTCTCCTTCTTAGCGTTACCATACACCGCATGTGCATGCTGTATTTGCAACTTGCCAACATGTCTCTCTGGAAGATACAAGAAATGAGCAGCCTCATCATAAAACAGACCCAAAGGTAAATCATTATACCACTCTGGCAGTCGACGGTCATGATTAGTAAACTGTACTTCAGTAATAGACACCACTTCACCATGTTTTTTAGACTCAATAATGTCATTTAGTTTTAGCATCTTATTTGCATACTGGAAGTTATGCATAACATAGAACACTTTATTCTTACTCTTAGCCAGTTTTATCAACTCGTTGCATTCACCTTCATTCATCATCATTGGCTTCTCTACGAGTACATGCTTATCAAGAGATAAACCCAATTTAACCAATGGATAATGAAGGTGTGGAGGAGCACCTATCACCCAGGCATCAGCATCATTCATCCAATCAGCATTAACCACAACTAAACCGTCAGAAGATTCTTTTATTTGAGACACGTGAGGAATATTGTGTTTTTTAGCTGTCTTTCTGGCTCGCTCTATTTTATTACTTATAACACCAAATATCTCAGCATTCTTGATTTTCTTGAGTGCTGGGATATGTCTTGTATTTGATATATTTCCAGCACCAACTATTACGAACTTTACCGCTTTAGACACTATATACTCTCCTTGATTTTATTATCAACGCATTTCGCCACCGACTGCCAACTAAAAACACTCTCTATTCTCTTCTTTACATTATCTGCACTTTTTTTGCGCATAGACTCATTCTGTACCATTTCCATTAGAGCAATCTTTAAACTATCCACACTACCGTCAACTATTATACCATGGCGCTTGTCAATAATCACTTCTTCCGTCCCCCCTCTAGGAGTGGCAATAATAGCCGTTCGCATCAATCCAGCCTCTAATATGGCCGTAGGTAGCCCTTCAGGATAGAGTGACGGGTGAACAAATATATCAGTACGCTTAAAGAGAGATAGGATATCACTAAAATTTATTTTACCTAAAAATTGTATAGAACTATCATCTAAATATCTAGACTCAAGCTCATCTTTTAAAGGACCATCACCGGCAATAACTAGCCGAATTTTTTGATTTGACATCTCGCTTCTGACCTTATCAAATGCCTTAAGTAGATTGATGATTCCTTTTTCTTTTATAATACGCCCAGCATATGTAACTATGATTTCTCGCTTATCAAAATAATCATATTTATTAGTCGCCAGCAACTTATCCTTCGAGTCAATTGCATTGTACCAAACACCTTCTGCAGATATGCCAAAATGTTTCAACCACTTATTACAATTTTGCGATACGCCATAGTAGTAGTCAACATACTGCTTAATAATTGCAGTCAAAACATGTTCGTATATTAACCCAAAAAAATCAAGAAGTTTATTCCCAACCGAAAAATGAGCAGTTCCATGTTCTATAAGAGCAACCTTTATCCCATGCTTTTTTGCCAACCTGGCACCTAGAAGACTTGTTAGATGAAATCTGGTATTAACTATACAAAAGCTAAAACTATTAAAATCAATATCTGAAATAATACTAGCACTCTTACGTTTATTAATGATTGGGTATCTCTGTTTAAAAATATTATGCGTAGGTAATCGATATATAGTTCTGCTGCCTATCGTCTCTTTGGAGGGTAAGCTATTATCGTGTGCAGTAGTTACTATTGTGCATTGATACCCTATCTTCTCCAAAGCACTTGTTAATTTATCTACATATCTTTCCACGCCACCCAGGTGCGGAATAAAATACCCTGTATATATTAATATCTTCTTAGTCATAAACCCCCATTTACTTAATCATATAATATCATATTTGATAATTTTTACATAAATAGCCCCTCATTGTCATTAGTTATATGATCAACTATTACTACTCGTTTAGTTCCTTACAATTAAGTAACCCGTACATTATAGTAAATCGTTTGAACAGTATAAAAAGCTAACATAAAGCACATAAAAAACAAAATTAAAAAACTACAAAAATATTTATTGCTTGTATCTACTTTTATATATTTTCGTAACCTAATAAATAATGGATATAGCAGTATTAGAAAAGGTATTAAAATACCTCCCTTGCAAACCAATATTTAGCCCAGCTTTCTTCAAGCTCAGCGACTTTTGGACCCTGAGCCAGTATACCTGACTCTATAACTTCATTTACAGCCCGACGCTCCTCTTCCTCTATAACGGGTGATGCGATGTTTATCATTACGTAACCTCCTTACATTCTTACTATCTTTAACAAAGATAGCGCATCACTCATTTTTTATTTTTCGTTTTTTAGACTTGTTCTCAAAAAAACACAATTTTTATACTTGCTATTTTTACTGTATACTAATGAATGTTATGCAAGCTCTACGTTCTATTTTTACAAAATTAAAAGACGATTCTTATAAAAAATGGATTTTCCCGTCTACTATTATCTTTTGTTTAATTTTTGCGACAGGATTTAAGATATCTGGATCTTCATTTGGCTTATACTATGACTCTTTCCTTAATGGTAAATCATCTAATCTCATATCAGGCGAAGCTCGACCTATTCGCAGCGACGAGTGGCTAGTCGTTACACAATTCACAATTGCACAAAAAGAAGCTGGATATCCACTAATCAACAAGAACTTTGGCAATTCTGGCAAGAATATGAGCCTTATATCTGATGCACCATACAAAGAATGGTCAACAATATTCCGACCTCAAAATCTTGCCTTTTTAATAGTTCCTTTCGAGTTTGCTTTTGCCTTTAAGTGGTGGCTATTACTAGCATCATTGCTATTAAGCATATACTTTCTATCGTTAAAATTTCTTCCCAATAAATACGTATTATCGGGATCTATCGCTATCATAGGCTCTTTTACCCCTTTTATATTCTGGTGGTACCAAACCATTACCATAATGAGTATTGTCTGGGGAATTGTCATACTGCTATTAATAATGAAATTAATAGAAAATAAATCTTTATCTTTTTTAAAGAGATATAAACATGGTGATATAATATCGAAACTCACACTATCACTTTTATTAACCTATTCAATGGTAAGCTTCGCCCTACTATTGTACCCAGCCTTTCAGATACCTGTTATCATCACTGTATTTCTAGTGGCGATTGGCTATTATATAAATACTTGGAAAAAAGCACCCAAAAAAGTACGAAAAATACTATATGTAAATACAGCATTCATAGTAGGATCCGCTCTAGCAGCGATCGGCATAGTTGGTATATTTTTAATCACCAGAATAGATGCCGTACAAGCCATTTCTGGTACAGATTATCCCGGGGCACGATTCGTACATTCGGGAGCTCCATCACAGGCTGATCTAATCGGTCTCACTGGCTATAGTCAATACCGACTTATGGATGGCGCATCCATTTCATCGATAGATCCAAGTAAAGGATCCATCAATCAAAGTGAAATGTCTGCATTCATTATCACGCCTTTTGCATTTATCATTCCTATACTGTTTATTTTATATAGCAAATGGCGTAAAAATAAAACTATAGATTGGGTTGGAGTTGCTATTTTTGTCTCCTGCTTAATATTCATATCTCATTTATTTATTCCAGGATTCTCTTCAATAGCAAAGCCTTTCATGATGCATCTTGTACCGATAACAAGATTGCAACTTGGATTAGGTTTTATAGGAATCTTTTCATTAATATACACGCTTGCCAATACTATAAAATTTTCATCACAATATCGCTATTTACCATATCTATATTCAACAATAGTGATTATCATTTACGTCTGCACCATCGTATATGTCGTAAAGTTCAATCGTAACTTTGCCGGAGATCTTCGCGTATTATTATTAGCCGCAATAAGCCTTTCTGGTGGACTAGCCCTTATATTTATAAAAAAGGAAAAACTTGGACTGTTAGTGCTTTCTTCTTTATGTATTATGTCGACAATAACTATACAGCCGTTATATAGAGGTCTAGGAAGCGGATATAACGATAATATTATAATCAAAAAGATTATCTCTACCTCGTCTAGTGACGACACATGGGGACTGTCTGGCACAAGCGTGCTAGAAAATTTCCCTCAAATGGCAAATAGAAAATCAATTACGGGAGTCAATACTTACCCTGATAAAGATTTCTGGTCAAAAGTATCAAAAGATAGGACAATTTATAACAGGTATGCACATATACTTCTATCTGACACCATAGATAAAGATCTCGTACTTATTCAGCCGGATGTATTTATTGCAAAATTGAGTTGTAGTAATCATATAGGAAAATCTGTTACTCGTGTATTATCTACGACGCCACTACAGCTACCTTGCTATGAACTAATCGATAAAGTCACTGTACATAATGGAGATATTTTATTCTATAAAAGAACTTTTTAAAGCTTTACCGTTTTATCCATATCTGCTATAGTAGTGTTGATTAGGTAACAATTATGAAAATACAGAAAAAACAAAATAAAAAAAATAAAGTATTGATTCTGATAGCTGTTATACTATTGTCTATAACAGGCTATGGCTTAATTTCCTATAAATTTAAGTTCTGGCCCTTCATCCAGAATCAATTTAACGCGGTCACCGAGGAACAGAAAACAGCTGGTCAAGACATAAAAAAAAGATCATTAAATGATGCATCCAATAAGTCAGGAAAAGAGTCATCAGGTCAAAAATCTAAAACACTACAAGGAAGCGATCCTTCGCCAGAACCGACTCCATCATCCAACGGAAAAAAACCAACAGTTGGAGTAAGTATAACAACTACAACAGTCGATAAAGATTCAAACACTCTTTATATCCGTAGTTTGATCCAAACTATATCATCAAGCGGAAGATGTACGTTATCAATGCACAATATTAGCGGACAAACGTACTCCAATAGCGTAGAGCTGCAGGCTGGGCCAAGTACGTCTAGCTGTAAAGGATTTAACGTTCCGTTATCTCAATTGTCACCTGGAAAATGGACAATAAACATTCATTATGAAGACAACAACGTGACTGGAGATACTGAAGGAGAAATAACTATATGAAGAAATTAATATTAAAATTAGGCATACTTACGTCAATATGCTTAGGAACGATATTATCTTCTACGCCAGCATCTGCAGTATTAAATGATTTTGACCCAGGAAATATTATGGATGATGCCGTAGCGACAAATTACGGATCCATGAGTGCAGACCAAATTCAGTCATTTTTAAATAGTAAAGTTCCCCAATGTGACACAAATGGCGCCAAACCAGCCAGTGAGTTTGGAAGACCCGATATAACTCACGCCCAGTATGCCGCATCGAAAGGGTGGCATAGTCCTCCATACACATGTCTCCGTGATTATAAAACAAAAGATGGAAGAAGCGCTGCTCAATTAATCTTTGATGTCTCTCAAAAATATCATGTAAACCCACAGCTTTTAATAGTTTTGCTCCAAAAAGAGCAAGCCCTAGTTACTGACACGTGGCCAACTCGTGGGCAATTCAAAAGCGCAACTGGCTATGGATGTCCAGACACCGCCGCGTGTGATAGTAAATATTTTGGTCTAGAAAACCAGCTAGAATGGGCAGCGAAACACTTTCACTACATAATAACACGTAATCCTAATTGGTTTTCACCATATACAACAGGCGTAAATTTCGTTCAATGGAGTCCAAATGCTGCTTGCGGAGGATCTAGTGTAAATATTCAGAATTGGACAACCGCCGCTCTTTATAGTTATACACCATATCAACCAAATGCCGCTGCTATGTCATCTGGGTATGGCGTAGGTGATGGGTGTAGCGCCTATGGTAATCGTAACTTTTATAACTACTTTACAGACTGGTTTGGAGATACCAGATCAAGCAGTTCATTCTCTTGTAAAAACGGACAGAATATACCTAACGTAGAAACTGGCGCTAGAATTATACCAACTAGGATAAATGGAAATAATGACACCTTAACTATATCCGTCCCTAATAATACTGGCAGTAAATGTGCCGAAATGCATACATGGGCCAATAGTAACTTACAGGCATGGTCTCAGCATACAGCGACAAACTCATACACCTTTAATCAGCAGTACAGCAAGGTTATATCAAGGAAGGTTAATAGCAAAAATACCGTATTAACAAAGGTTGATTATAATGGAACTGCAAGTGGTAGAGTAGAGTTTCATACGTGGACTCAAGATGGATTGCGTTGGCTAGCTCACACTGCAACATCTGCCGGACCTATTGATCCGCTATTTTCTGAAGTTATAACAGCAGATACTGATGGCGATGGTAATGACGAATATTATCTGATTAATTATGAGCAGACTAATTCCGGCATGATTGAAGTACATGGTTGGAATAATAATGGAACTAGTTGGTTTAGACACACAGCAACAAGCCACCCTTCAGCTAGCATGAACACAGGAAGAGTTATTGCGGCAGATCTTGATGGAGATAAAAAAGATGAATTTATATATGTTAAATACGATAATACTACGAGCGGTCTTATCGAATTTCACGTGTGGGATTCTTCATTAAAAAACTGGGTGCGTCACACCGCAAGCAATTACCCAGAATCTGGCTATGTGATAGGATCAAACGACATAGTAGCAGCCGACTTGCAAGGAAGAGGAAAAGACACTATCTATTATGTCAAATACAGAGGTACAACCAATAATACCGTCGAAGTACATGGATGGGGCGACGGTCAACAATCATGGGCCAGCCACATATCTACATCATCAGGAATATACTAAGTATAATAGCCGCGACAGTACAACTTACTATCGCGGCTATTTATAATTAATAGTTAACGTTATTCAGGCAACCTATATCCCGGACCAAATTGCTCAAAATTATCATTATAGAATGGATCCCTCTTCAAGTATTCGCCCCATCTCTTACGCATCTCTTTTTGAGCACTCTCTAGTTCGCTAGTGTCTCTCTCACTCGTGTTTATGCGACCAACACTCTTAGACTCATAATGGAATAACTCTGCGTATGGAGTGTAGACATTATAATAGCCTTCTTTGCGTAATTTAAGGTTAAGATCTACATCGTTATACGTTATACGAAGTTTATTATCAAACCCGCCCACCTTGTTGAACTTATCACGACTAATCATACAACAAGCACCAGTTACTGCCGATACATTACGAATATTGGCGGTATAAATATACGTAAATATATCTGTACGCTCATCTTGACCATAAAACGGATGGAATGCGATATCTCTTTCAGATAAGACTATTCCAGCATGCTGTATTGTCTTATCCTCAAATATAAGCTTAGGTCCAACCATCCCTATTTCTGGACGCTGAGCATGCTCAAGCAATGACTGAATCCAGTCGTGAGTAATAACCTCCGTGTCATTATTAAGGAATAGTAGATATTCTCCACTAGAATTATTTACACCATAGTTACATGCATCTGAAAAATTGAATTTCTTCTTGTATTTAATAACATGCACATTGCTATTATTATCTATCAATTTTTCATAAAAATCATTTACTCGAGAATCTATAGATCCCGTATCTACAATTATTATTTCAAAATATGGATACGAAGTATTTTCAATAATTGAATCTATGCACTTTTTTATATATCTAAAATTATCCTTGGTTGGTATGATAATTGACACCAACGGGTTTGTCGGAATTACATATTTTTTACGCCAAAATCCTAACGCAACATGAGAATCTATATAAGCATTTTCTCCTCTTTGCCTTACACTACTACGAAGGACATTTTTTTGATTTATATAAGCATATGGTTTACTATCAGCATTCATAGCAGTAGATGTCTCAGATTTACGCCAATGATATAAAATTTTCGGAATATGATAAATGTTATTAGTTTTAGCAGAAATCTTCAAAAATAAATCCCAATCTTGCGCGCCATGTGTTCCGACGGTAAATCCATTAACACTTCTAATTACACCTGCTTTTATGGTAGCAAAATGCGTTACCATGTTGCATGAATTCATAAAATCAGGACTCCAGTCAGGTTTAAAAAATGGTTCTATATGAATACCGTCACTATCGATCTTGTCTTCATCTGTATAAATAAGATCTACGTCAGGATTTTTATTTATAACATCAACCACTTCAAACAAGGCGTTGGGAGGTAAAATGTCATCATGATCGAGTAATGATATATAGTCACCCTTAGCCATCGAAAGAGCTGTATTAGATGACTTTGATATATGACCATTTTCTTTACGAAATGTAGCCTTAATATTATTATACTTTTCTACATATTCATTTATAACACTCTTTGTTTGATCGCTAGTAGAATTATCATCAGAAATACACAACTCCCAGTTGTCATAACTCTGAGATAGGACAGAGTCAATACAGCCACGCAGATATACTGGATTTGTATTGTATGTCGGTAACAAAATACTAATCAATGGACGTCGCTTAAATTCCTTGGAATATTTTCTTTGTAACTTAAGCTGCTCATCGGTGACTTTATGCTTATCAAACCATTCAATATAATCTTCATATCGTTTCTTATTAATAAATCTACGATCGCGAAACAACCTCACTTGTTCACTGCCGTACGACGGATGTAATGCTGCTCTAATAACAAATTTAGTACTCTTTATAATCTTATTTTTCATCTGATTTTATCCCCTCTTCTTTACACTCCACTTTCCCATTATTCTCATTGGACCATCACGAAAATCATCCTTACCTGTAATAATAAACGAAAATGCTCGTGGCAAATGTTTAATTATGCCATCATCAGCCCTGCGGTGCAATGACATATGAATATCATATTTGCCAGGATTAAAGCCATCCAAACTCTGATTGAAATTAATCCTCCTATTGTTTTGTATAAAGTCACTAGGAGTGTCTCTACAGTTGCGATCAGCAAATACAAACCCTCCGTACACAAAGGATATATTCACAAAAACATCTTCAGCAATACCGTCTACAGTCACGCCAATATCAATCGAGTCTTCTTGTGTAAAATTTTTTTTACTAGGTATATCAACAGACATGCTAACTGAATTGTCATGAGACTCTTCTTCTACACTAGTAACCGCATCCATATTAACCTCCGTATATATATCGGCAATTTCCTGAGGTGATCCAATATGTTTTATCGTTCCATTTTCTATATACATAGCTCTCGAGCAAAATCTGCGCACGGCGTTCATATCATGCGTCACAAAAACCACAGTCTGATTACTACGTTTAACTTTTTCAAAATAATCAAAACACTTCTGCTGAAAAGCCGCGTCCCCGACAGCCAGCACTTCATCAAGCATTAAAATATCGCCACGAGCTTTAATGGCTACAGAGAAAGCTAACCTCACCTGCATCCCTGATGAGTAATTCTTAAGCTTCTCTTCCATAAAATCTGCCAACTCAGAGAATTCAACAATATCATCATACATCAGCTCCATCTCTTTATGGCTAAATCCCAGTAAAGCTCCGTTTAAAAATACATTTTCTCTACCTGTTAATTCTGGGTTAAAACCAACACCCAACTCGATAAACGGGACAAGAGATCCATTTACTCGCACTGAGCCCTTCGTCGGAGAATAGATTTGAGCTATAGACTTCAATAGAGTACTCTTACCTGAACCATTTTTACCCACTATTCCAAAAAATTCACCCTTTTTAATATCAAAAGATATATTTTTTAATGGCGTAAATTCCCTGTAGCCTTTTTTGCCTTTAATATAATTAATAGTCTTCTGTTTAATCCCGTTACTAGACTCTGTTGGTATCTTAAAAGTCTTAGTAAGAGAGTTAACTTCTATAGCTACGTCCTTCATATATCCTAAATATCCTCCGCAAATGTCTTTGACTGCTTCTTAAAATACCAAACCGCAAATAGAACCACTATAGCTATAGCTAAAAACGGCACAGACATCATTAGCGGGCTTAATCTATTCCACATAATCATCGTATCTTTAGTTATAAGCACATATCTACTATCTTGAATAATTTGTGCAACAGGATTAAGAAATAACAGATCAACAGCAAAATTACTCTTCTGTGAAACCATCTGCATTGGATAAATAACAGGGGTGGCGTAAAATGCAGCCTGAGTAAATACCTCCCATAGATATCCAGTATCTCGCGACTTAACATTAAGAGCAGACAAGAAAAAAGCCACTCCTAAAGCAAATATATACAGTTCAATTATTAGTGGTACGATTAATAGTGACATCCATGATAACTGGACTCCATTTACTAACACAAATAAGAGCACCACTATCATATTAAATAGCAAATTTATCAATGAGGATACAGTGCCAGAAATTACAACAATATATTTAGGAAAATTAATCTTTCTGAGTAGGTCACCTCGACCTACTATAGAGTTTAAACCTTGATTAGTTGCTTCTACGAAGAAGTTCCATAAAATTATCCCCAGCAATAAATACACTGGAAAATGTTCTATATTCCTTCCTACTCCTAAAAATTTATCAAAAACTACATACAATATCGAAAATAGAAAAAGCGGCTTAAGAACACTCCATACATATCCGAGAGCAGAGCCCTGATATCTCAATTTAAAATCCGTAATAACTAACTCTCTTAGGAGAATCCTATTTTTTCTATTGAAAACCTCTAACCACTTCATAATATATATCACCTATTATACAATACAAAAAGAACATTATGAATAGACTTGCAATTATAGTTCTTAATTGGAACGGATCCGACGACGCCATAGAGTGTGTTGATTCATTAATAGAACAAACCTTAAAACCTACTATTGTTATAGTAGATAATAATAGTAGTGACAATTCTGTTGCTGTATTTGAAGAATATATATCATCGCATAAAAAAGAAAAGATTATTTTGCTCAAAAATTCAGACAATCTAGGATTTGCGGGAGGAATTAATACAGGATTAATCTACGCCCTAAAAAACGACTTTGAATATATTGGAGTACTTAATCCGGATGCGATAGCTAATAGAAACTGGTGTGAAGCTCTCGTTTATCAATTATCAAAATACCCAGAATGCGGAATTGCGACTGGAATTTTACAAAGACGCAACAGCAAAACTCTTGACACAACTGGAGATTTTTACACAACGTGGGGACTTCCTGGACCAAGAAACCGTGACGAGCCCATAAAAAACGCACCAACTAAGCCTGGAGAAGTATTTGGTGCGACTGGCGGCGGAGCTATTTATCGTGCAAAAATCTTTGATGATATAGATATATTTGATGAAGATTTCTTCATGTATTATGAGGATGTCGACTTAAGCTTCCGAGCACAATTAGCCGGCTGGAAAGTTCGCTTCACGCCCAAGGCTATCGCTTATCATAAAGTTGGCGCTAGTAGTAAAAAAGTTCCCGGATTAGCTGTCTACAATACTTTTAAAAACTTGCCGTTAGTCTTCATTAAAAACGTTCCGGGTAAGCTATTTTGGTGTATTGGTATACGATTTTTACTGACATATTGGTTGATTTTTGCCAGCGCAATTCGCCACGGCAGCGGTTGGCCTGCATTCAAGGGCACTTTAGTATCAATTATTCACAAACCAGCAGCTTATAAAAAACGTCTTCATATCCAAAAAAATCGTAAGGTTTCCGTCGACTATATTCGCAATATTATTCACGATGGACCACTACCAAATCAAACTGGATTATTAAAATTTAAGCATTTTTTCAGAATAAAATAATATATTTAATACTATGAAAACCATCACCCTTCTCATTCCTGTCTACAACGAAGAATCTGTTTTACCACAATTATTTAAGCGCTTGGACGAATTTACAAAAAACACACCCAATTATCAATTCGAATTTCTCTTCATAAATGACGGCAGCACCGATAAATCTTTTTCAATCATAGCCGAGCAATCGAAAAAAGATTCTCGAATTAGCTATATAAATCTATCGCGAAACTTCGGTAAGGAAATTGCCATGATAGCTGGAATTGACCACGTAAAAAGTGACGCTCTGGTGATTATTGATGCAGATTTACAAGACCCGCCAGAGATCATCCAGGAAATGATTTCGTATTGGGAAGATGGTTACGATGACGTCTATGCTCGCCGCAACAATCGACAAGGCGAAACCTGGCTGAAGAAAAAAACCAGCCAATGGTATTACAGAATACTGCAGAAATCGACCAACATTCCTATTCAGGTCGACACTGGAGATTTTCGCTTGCTGGATCGCCGATGCATTGAGGCTTTGCAAAAATTCCGCGAATCTCAGCGCAATACAAAAGCGATTTTCAGCTGGATTGGATATAAGAAAAAAGAGATATTTTATAATCGCGACCCCAGATTGGCTGGTCAAACCAAGTGGAATTACCAAAAACTACTCAACTTAGCAATCGACGGAATTACCAGCTTTACTACCGCGCCGCTACGAATGGCAACTATTTTTGGATTCATTATTTCGTTTATTGCTTTCATTTGGATTATATATCTTTTAGTTCGCCCTTTGTTCGGAGTTTCTACTGGCGCTGGATATTCCTCGCTAATGGCAGTCATCCTGTTTCTCGGAGGAGTTCAGTTACTGTCTCTGGGCATAATTGGTGAATATGTAGGGCGAATATTTATTGAGACGAAAAACAGACCATTATATTTAATAGAGGAATACCATGCAGGAGATATTAAAAAAACACGCCGATAAATTAAGATTTCTTATCGTTGGCAGTACTAATACAATACTAGACTTTGGCATACTTTTTAGCTTAACAATCTTCTTAAATATCCCAAAAGAGTTTGCTAATTTTATATCAACATTCGTTGCCTTTTTGTTCTCGTTTTTTGCAAATAAAAAATATACTTTCAAGTCAACATCCCAAAACTTGAAAAAACAATTTCTTTTATTCGTCGCAGTTACACTATTTGGCTTATGGGTAATTCAGACAATTATTATCGCTATTATCACGCCGATATTCATAAACTTCGGATTAAATAAATCACTTGCCCTATTAATTAGCAAATTAACCGCCACAGTAGTCAGCCTCGTTTGGAATTACGTTCTGTACTCCAGAATAGTCTTTAAAGACACTAAGAACTCTTCTGACTAATAATCAGCCGTCGTTCGCGACCTTCACCTTCAGAATGCGTATCAATATCGCTATATTCACCAGCCAAGTGATGCACTGTCCAGCGATCAGCAGCATTCAAGTCCACTACCTTTGACTCACCAGTTCGTCGAACTTCCTCAATCCAGCCGCGCGCCTTTTCGGCAATTTTTTCAGCATGCTGCTTTTTATAGTCCGCAATATCCAAATTAACTCGAACAGTTGACGCTTCTTTATGATGAAGCGCTGTCGACAAAAGATTCTGAATACTACGCAATGTTTCCGCATTTCTACCGATTAAAATACTGCTTCGCTCGCTATGCGGAATTGAAGCTACAACAATTCCATCTTCGATTTTTACTGAAACTTCCAGATTCAAGTCAAAGAATGTTAGTAAATCCTCTAAATATTTTTTTACAAATTCAACCGTTTCAATTTGGTCCATAAATCCTCCTTAATCCTTAGCCTTGATCCGAGTTATCCTGGCCTCTGTAGCCTTTTTAACACGTTTGTCGATTTTTGTCGATGCTTTAGATTTTTGGGATGATTTTTTATCTGCAATTTCTTGCATTTCTTTAGAGTCTTGCTTGAAGATGATATAGTTCTGGAGATATCCCACGGCACTAGCTGTCGTCAAATAAAGCGCCAAAGCCGCCGGCAAATACACAATCACGAAGAACATCATTACTGGCATAAATTTCATCATTTTTCGCGTCATAATAGCATTCACTTCCGCCTGATCTGCCTCTTTTCCATCACCAGCCTCAGCTAGAATATCTCGCAATTTACGATTGCTGTCAGATTGGGGTGACAATTGTTTTGAAGTTAAATATTGCAAATATGCCGCAACTGCCGCCAAAATAACCAAGCCAAAAACAATACCATTCTTTGATATCGCGTGTTGCGTCAAATCTATAATTCCCAGGAAATTCTGATTAAATTGATCTGGATTATTTACTAGATTATTAGCAACCGGCAGATTTTTCATAAAATCATAAACATATTTTCCTAAGTCGGCGCGGCTAGAAACGAAAATCTGCACCACTCGATACATCGCAATCAAAATCGGCAACTGAATAATCATAACACCAATTGAGCCAAAGGCACTGACGTTGTGTTTTTTATAAAGTTCCACCATCGCTAAGTTACGCATTTGTGGATTTTTTGCGTACTGTTTTTTGATCTTCACCAACTCTGGCTGCATTTTACGCATCGCCTTTGCCTGATGAAGCTGCTTCTTAATTAGCGGCCAAAGTAAAAGCCTTACAATAATCGTAAAGATAATGACACTAACACCAAAATCCGGAATCAGACTATAAATAGCCATTAGTAAATTTAAAATCGGTCGAACAATAAACTCATCAAAAAAACTCATGTCTTAATTATAGCAAAAAAGCGCCTATTTATACAGTTGAGCTTGAGAGAAAAGATTCTTTATTGTCTGTTTTAGATCTTTATGTGGCATCGATAAAACTTCCGCCGAAAATATAATAACAGCCACATCTTGGTCATTTTTCATATTAGGCAGCTCCAGGCGAATAATTTCATAAACACGTCGACGTATACGATTCCGACGTACTGCTGATTTTAGAACTTTTTTACTAACAACAACCGCAAATCTGCTATGACTTCGATATGGGTTCTTCACGTATTTTATCGTGGCTATAGACGAACGAACCGCTTGCCCATTTTTATAGACGAACTTAAGACTGCCATGACCATGAAACCGATTACATTGTTGTAACATATTTTACAATTATATCAAAAAATCCCGCCTTCATCGACGGGATAATTTTTAGCTATCAATTAAATAGCAATTTTAGCGCGGCCCTTTAGGCGGCGGCGCTTCAAAACCATCCTACCAGCCTTGGTAGAAACTCGTGCCCTAAAACCATGCGTCTTTGCACGGTGTCGGGTGTGTGGTTGAAATGTTCGCTTTGGCATATCAACAAATAGTATATATTCTTTCAGTACTTTTTGCAAGTCGACAATGACTTTTCCACTATCGACGCATATTTTTCCACAGTTTTAACAGATGAGAATTTTAATTGTGGAAAACTCCACCCCTGTTTTGAATAGTAACCTTTCTACTCCGTTTATACTTGTGGAAAACTCCCCTTATTTGCTATAGTAAAGATAGTTAACAGGATTTGAGGGAGTAATTTTCGTGGATAGTCATGCGGTTTGGCAGGGTGTTTTAGGTGAGATTGAAGTAACTGTATCGTCTTCGTCGTTTACTGCGTGGTTCAAAAATACCAAATTGGAAATAATTTCCGACAAAGAAGTTCTCATAATTGCGCCGAATATTTTTGCTAGGACTCAACTTGAAAAGCGATTTCACCCGCAAATATTAGAGGCCTTGGCTCACAACGGCATTAACGCCCCGTCCATTTCTTATAACGTCGAATCTAGCAATAAAAAACCGCGCGTTAATCGTGAAGTTGATAAAAGTGGACAACAAGAAACAGCGAAGCCGCTGATTCTACCATCGAGGAAATCTCATTCTAGTAATCTTAACCCCAGATATACCTTTGACAACTTCATCGTTGGCTCAAGTAACGATTTGGCCTATGCTGCCTGCCAAGCGGTAGCCGCACATCCAGGAGAAAAATATAATCCGCTCTATCTTTACGGAGGCTCTGGACTTGGTAAAACTCACTTAATGCAAGCTGTTGGTAATGAGATAGTTAAAAAACAATCTTCAGCGCGAGTGCTTTATATTACTACGGAAACGTTCGTTAATGAGTTTCTAGATTCTATTCGATTTAAGAAAAAAGGTTTTTCTGATAAATATCGCAATGTCGATGTATTGATTGTCGATGATATGCAATTTATCGCTGGAAAAGAAAAAACTCAGGACGAATTTTTCCATACATTTAACGATCTTCATCAAAACAATAAACAAATCATTATTAGCTCAGATAAACCGCCGAAGAGTATTCCTACTCTAACCGATCGTTTGCGTAGTCGATTTGAGTGGGGTATGGCAATTGATATTCAGATGCCCGATTATGAAACTCGCTGCGCTATCGTTAAAGCAAAAGCCGAACTCAGCAACACTGAGCTAGATTCCGATGTCGTAGAATATCTAGCGACCAACTTTAAGACGAACATTCGCGAGCTGGAAGGTGCTTTGAATCGACTGCTTGCTTATGCGGAAATGCAGAATTTCACTCCTGATTTAGCGGCGGCTGAAGGAATTTTGGGAGATATTAAACGTAATAGACCGCAACATATAACCGCCAAACAAATAATTGATAAAACGGCGCGCTATTATAATATTGATGTAAAAGATATGTGCTCATCCAGGCGAGATAAATTTATAGCCATGCCAAGGCAAATTGCGATGTTTCTTCTACGTAGTGAGCTGAAAATGAGTTTTCCGAAAATTGCCCAAGAACTTGGACGAAAAGACCACACAACCGCTATGCATTCAATTGAAAAAATTACTAAGGAAAGTCTTACCAACGTCAGTATTCGCGAGCAAATTAACGACATTAAGGATAAATTATATGTTCATTAATTGTGGAAAAGCTGTGCAGATGTTGTGTTTTTGCGGTGACTTACCAACACACAGATCTGTGGAAAGAAAACGACAAGTCAGCAGACAGTGGAATAATACACAAATATCCACTATAAAGTCCACAAATAGCACACAGAGTTTTCCACCTATTTTATCGCCACTCTACCCCTGTTTGAACACATTTTTTACCCAGTTTCCACAGCACCTATTACTATTAAGACTAATTAAAAATTAAGGAAAGTATAATGAAAGTATCAGTCACCCAAGAAAAACTTGCAAAAGCACTTAATCTAATCAAAGATATCGCATCAAGTCGTAATGAACTGCCAATATTGAATAATATTTTACTTCGCACTGATGGAGGAAGATTATTGATTGCTGGAACAAATTTGGAAATTGCTTCTACTCAATACATTGGTGCGAAAATTGAAGATCATGGATCTATTACAATCCCTGCTCGATTGGTATCAGAGTTCATCACAAACCTACCAAGCGGCCCGGTGGAACTTGAAACTAAAAACGAACATTTGCATATAACTTCAGGAAAATTCTCATCAGTTATCAATGGCGTGGTGGCTGATGAATATCCTGAGCTGCCTACAATTGATGAAAAAACCGCTATACAATATGAAATTGACGTTGAGGATCTTAAGAAAGCCATAGTCCAAACGAAGTTGGCTGTCAGCTCTGACGTCACGCGAGCAGTTCTTACGGGAGTTTATTGGCATAATTATGAAGGATCGCTATACTTAGCCGCTACTGATGGCTACAGGCTGGCAGAAAAGCGTCTAATAAAGTCAGATAATGAAGTGTCAGCCATTATTCCCGCTTCTACTCTGGCGGAGGTCAGTAAGAGCGTCGGCGATGAGAAGAAAATTACGGTTCTTTTTGACGATTCTCAAGTTTGTTTTAAGACGGGAGATATGGAAATTGTTAGCCGATTAATTGACGGGAAATTCCCTGATTATCGCCAATTAATTCCGGCAACCGCTAAAACTGAGATTGTTATTAAGAAGTCTGATTTTAGTCGAGTTACGAAAATTGCGGCGTTATTCGCGCGTGAATCTGGTGGTGGAATTACAATTACCGCATCAGAGGAAAATTCCCTACTTTCTATTCATTCGATTGCGTCTGAGCTTGGCGAGAACACATCAGAGGCAACAGCCAAAATATCCGCAGACGGTCAAGTAACGCTTAATTCACGCTACCTAACGGAGGTTTTGAATATTATTGACGCGGATGAAATTGTATTTTCGTTCAATGGCAAATTGTCGCCGTGCGTAATTCGCGAGCAGGTAAAAAATCCTGATTATACGCACATTATTATGCCGCTTAAGAGCTAAATATCTCTGTAGGTGTAGCACCAGTCAGGATTCGAGCCTCTACATTGAACTGCAGCTCCTGTAGACTTCTCTTTCTCTGTTGGCCAGATGTGATTATTGACTTTGATGTCATAGTCTTCTTGATTTATTCCCTTTTCTTTTAGCTTGGCAAACGCCTCGTCAATTTGAGAGCGGTTAAAATAGTCCGTTACTGTTATACATATTCCTATAGTCTTATCTCCTCCAGATCGATATCTGTCACATGGAAATATATAGAAATCTCTGCCGTGGATAGGTAAAGATTTGATAGCAGGATTTTTATTTTCCAATTGACGAGTAGCTTCTTTACCTTTTTTACCAGCTATGCCCTCCTTGATATCAGTGTATTTGTCTTTTGCGTATTCTTTTTTAGCTTCATCTGTAATAGGTTCTAAGGCGAATATGATGTTTCTCTTCTCATTTTTGCTAATATTTATTTCTGTAGTATAACTTTCAAATCCATTAGCTGAGAAAGTAAATTTATGGTTGCCGTGTTTTACTTTAATATCTTTCCTGGATGAAATTCGCTGGCTTTTTACGTCACCATAAGACATCGTCAAATTATCAGGTATGGAATATACATATATCGTGGCATCGAATTGCAGTAGATAAACTGCGTATATGATCAGTGAGATGGATAACCCTACGAATGAGACGATAGCTATTTTGACTCTGTGATCTAATTGCATAAAAATATTGAACATAATTATTTATTTAACCTCGCTACTACATTAGTTGAATATCCTAGCTGCGTTTGAACGCGACCAATATTAGCATACCTAGGCGGATGGTCTCCAAGTGATGCTTCTACCGCAACGTTACCATCTCCTTGATCTCCGATATATATCATTGTGTGCCCGTAAGATCCCGAACCGCTGTAGACTAATATATCGCCAGGCTGAAGATCACTAGGAGATTTAGTATTTATGATGGTATATTTTGATGAATTCATTACATAATCTCTTTGGATGCTGGTGCCTGCTGGTGGGTAGTCTGGGTCAGCTCCACTGGCACGCATAACAGTAGATACATACTTTCCACAGTCATTCATATCGCCACCGGCTTCAGGGTTGTATTTAGCACGAGCATCTATATATGCCTGTGAGGGTGTGCCTGGGTTGTCTTTATTTATCAGTCCTTTTGCCGTTTCTACTATACTTCCGGCATGTACGCCGCCACTATTTGCGCAATTTGACACATTAGTTGAGGTATTTTCACTACCACCTTCTCCTGTAGATGTCGGATCCTTGTAGTTCGGGTGACCTGATTTTGTAAAGTCGCTGTTAAATAGTTCGTAGATATTTTTAAGATAGTTTTGAGTTTCTGTTGGAGCATCAGTTAAGGGGCTGGAGTCAGACGTGTGGTTTTGAATATTACCTCCACCCCAGTTGTAAGCACCCGCTGCATATAGAATTGTCATAGGCTCCCGCTTCCATGGGCTGCCAATGTCGCCTAATGGAGTATTTTTGTCGGTACCCATACTTTTGATTAGATCTGCAGCTGCGAAAACTGCATCGTAAGGGTTCATGATATCAGCCTTGCCGTCGCCGTCTCCGTCTTGAGCATGACTAGCCCACGTTCCCGGCATAAATTGCATAGGACCACTAGCGCCGACTGGTGAATATGCCCATTGAGAATTTAATGGTTTCCAAGTATTACCCTGTTCTGTTAGATATAATGCTGCCAGGAAGTTAGGATTAACGTTACTCTTTTCTGCTGCTGCAGAAAAAATCTTTCCCCAGTCCGATGGGATGTTTTTAGATAATTCGGCTGACACGGAACCTGCTGCTTCGGTACAGGCAGAACTTTTTGAACTGTATAATCGTATATTTTGAGCAGGATAATCAGCCTCCGTTAGAGCTGAGGTGTTTTGCGATAACAATAATATTGCGATCATAGAAAATATAATAGACTTTTTCATTTTAATTAAACCTTCCTTGCATACTCCCAGTGCCACTGTTCGGGATTTCTTCCATCTGGTTCAGCCCAAGCAGGATGCACATAACCGTATTTATGAGCGTTAGCCTTTAGCCAATTATATGTAGAAGATCCAAATGGACCAACTTCAATGTCTGCAGCAAGACCCCAACCGTGTTTTGATGTACCTGGAACGCCTGCGGTGCTACCTAATTGTTCACGAAGTTTAACTTGTCTATCATATTCTCGATAGGCATCATTTATAATTAGGTCGGACCCATTATCGGCTTTGTATGCTTTATTCATTTCTTCCATGGCTGTAGCTGCTTTCTTGTTCATCTTGTTGTCTGGTGAGAATGATAGAGCTTGTAAATCTGAATCTGGAATTTTACCATTTTCATAACCTCCCCATCCTGTCTGCTGAGCTTCTTCTAATTCAGGTTCTCCGACGGCTTCGCCGGTTGAAGATGAAGACTTTGAACTACCACTACCGCCGCCAGGGTCTTTGATATAGTATTTACTTTCAGTATCGCCCGCACGCTCCGCTAATATACCAGCCACTACTTCCTCTAAGGCACAAGGATCGGAGGTTTTGTAAACAGGAACGACATATCCTGTACTTCTATCTCTTTCCAGGCTTTTTTTTCGAGTTTCATCATACGTCTTACAGGTTTCTGTATTATATTTGTTTGGGTCGGCATTTAGTACTTCAGGATCTGTATACCCATACCAAGGTATTCCCATAGATTTCATGACGGCTAATCTATTAGTAGCAGCTGAAGCTCGATTGTTCGGCATTAATGGCGACAATAATAAGGCTGGTGTCTTCGCTAAGAAGTTAATTGCAGATTTTTTACCGATTGGCATTATAGCAAGCATTTGATTTGCTACTGAATTTCTTAAGTTTGGATCAAATATCTTTGCTAGCATCGGCTGCTGCTCAAACTCTTCTTTATCTTCTTGCTCTGTTTTCGTTGCTATCATCGCCAATTCATTATCGCTCAATAATTTACCACCGATACCAGATCCAGACTCTGTTTTGCCGTTTTCTAGACTATCCGCCGTTGAGACCATCTGTGCGCCAACCAAACCTTCGTAATTATTGTTTCCTGGAGCATCAATACCAACGTTTGGAATATTAAATATGTAACTAATTGCCCATTGCACTAAGGTGCCCATTATGTCCTGTGAAAAGTCCATTACCTGTTTAATTCCAGGTAATTGAGTTACAAAGTTTACAATAGGTTCCGTTATTTGGGATGCTATATCCTGAGCTACGTCAATTACAGCTCCTATAGAATTATTCCAAAAGTTAGCTACTGCGGCTAGTGTTTGCCATGCTGGATTTTTGGTAAATGCTGTATAATCCTGGACAACTTTCTTTTCAGGACAAACAAGTTCGCCTGGATCTAATGTAACAACCTTCTCTTTGCCGTCAACAGTACATTTAGTTCGTATTCCGCCAGATGCAGATACACTGTTGCCAGATAGGATTGGGAGTATAGATGATGTGATTCCACCAGCCTGAATTTCACTGTACAGTGGTGATGATTCTGCTCCGTCAAATAAGCTTGTCGCAAGCTCTAAATATCGAATATCTTGTAAGTCTCCAGTTTTCATCATATCATTTACTACAACTGGACTAATACCTTCATCGTAAGCGAAAGAGGCGTAGGTTTGGGCGACTTGAGCTCGTCCTATAACTTCAAGAGTACCCGAGTCTAGAGCACCTATGAAGCCAGCAGCCATATCAATCATGCCTACGATAGCTGAAGCAGTTGTGAATTTTTTCATTAGCTCTTTGTTTATTATTTTTGCAATAAGACCGTCGCCATTAGCTAGATTATCGGTAAATTTACTAAAAGTATTTTTGTTGGATTTAGCGGCTTCGTAATCCAATTTTGCTTTAGGATCGTCGGGTTTTTCCTTAAGGGCATTCTCTTTTTTTTCTACATCTCCATCTAGTTTGGTTTTAAGCTTATCGAGCGTTTCTGCACAACCTAAGGCATCTCTACCATTAATACACGATAAGACGGCGGCAAGTTTTGGTGATATTTTTGCGATGGCACGAGAAGCGAATTCGGATTTAATTTTCGCTTTAAAATCTTTCCATGCTCTAACATGTTTTTCGGGTATAATATTAAACGATTTTACGCCATATTTATTATATAGAATACGTTTGGATATAAAGCGCATTAAATAATTACGACCGTGCACTCGTTTTATATCATTCTTAATTCTTTTCCTTATTTCCTTATGGCCAACCTCTTTTTCTATGCCTTTCATTACACTAGCGGGGTCTTTGTTAACGTTTTTGATAGTGAAATGAGAAGCCTTGCCTCCTAACCCCGAACGCCCATGGGAATTTATAACTACTCTTACATTGCGACCTTCTTTTTTAAATTCAGCGTCAAGCATTCTCTCAAACCAAGCGGAATATTTTGTTGAAGTGAGTGAACATATTATGCCACCGCCTTTACAAAAAACTAGGTGTTCATCTCCCGGATAGGCTTCTTTCATGACTCTCATAGCCAACCAGCGTGTAGTTATGTATTGTAAGCGCTCTTCTACTGAATAATGAGCAACACTTCCTATCTGTTGGTCTATATTGTCCAGTAGAGAATTTAATTTTAATGGCAGAAGAGCTGAAAAAGTGGCTGCTAAGGAAAGTAGAATGCCAACTATAGCTATTATGCCTCTACTTTTTTTCGCAAGCTTTAGAGTAGATTTTAAATTGTTTCGTTTTTTGTCATTAGATGGCTGATAAAAACCGTTGCCTGGAACGGAAGATTCTTGGTTATTAACGGCAGCGCTGGCGGAATCGTTTTGATTAGGATTCAAGTCCGAATCTTTATTATCAAACTGAGATTCAAGGTCGTTTATGGCATCTTTTTCGCGATCACTTAGCTCTGACCCACTGTCATAACCAGCCGAGATTTGATCAAACTTAGCCTGCTCAGCAGGATTTAATCTGCTGTCAGTTTCGGAATCCGTCGTGTAATCAACTCGTGCCATATTTTCTCGCTATTTTTCTACACCGCTCCGTAGCCGCCGATCGGTGAATCTGACGGTTTTATTTGTTGTGATACGGGATTTGTATTGATCAAATTATACTCGGTATCACTAGCCTGAATCTGGATGTGAACGTGATTTTGTCCAGCAAAGAATAATCCTTGCCCAACTGGGAAATTGGCTAGTCGCTTCTGCTCTTCATCTGTCAATTTGAACACTTGCGCTAAAACATCAACGGCGCTGGCGGACTGTTTCAAAAGTAGCTGCATTGAGGAGTTGGAAACGATTGCTCGCCCCATTTTGCTTCCGACGAAGTCTTCCACGTCCTGCGTGATTGTCGTTAGTCCTAATTGATATTTGCGGGCGCGCTTGGCTAATGAGAATAAGAAATTGGCAGAATCGTCATATTTCATCAATTGCCAAGCCTCGTCAACAATCAGCATACGTTTCCTCTGATCGGTACGCGTAATGTTCCAGATGTGGTTCAGAACAATATACATCGCCGTCGGTCGAAGTTCATCTTCCAAGTCGCGAATGTTAAAGACGACCATATTATTATTAATATCAATGTTACTCTGTTGTGAGAATATTCCAGCAAACGTTCCAGAGGTAAATTTGCGAAGTCGCTGAGCCAGACTTGGACCAGTCCCGCCCATGTGAAGTAAGGTGTCGTATAGGTCGGAAATTGTCGGTGGTGTAGAATTGTGCGTCAATGGGTCTGAAGTAATGCCAACGCGCGCGTAGGTGTCGATTAACGCTTGATCAATATCAGCTTCTTCCGCTGGTGATAATCCTGCTACGACTTGCCCGCCGGCTCCTACTCCTGCGCCGCCCAGCATTTGCCTGAGTAGTCCGTGTAACGTAACCAAGTTAGCTCGCAGTGCGTCATCTGCCTCATCAGTATCAATCACACGCGGCAAATCGAACGGATTAATTCTCGTGTCGCTACTTAAACTCAATCGAATATAACTGCCACCAACTGCGTCGCATAGTTTCTGGTACTCATTTTCTGGGTCAATAATCACAATATCAGCCCCGACCATCATACTTCTCAAAGCTTCCAATTTAACGGTAAATGATTTACCGGCACCAGACTTAGCGAACACTACCATATTGGCGTTTTCCAGAGAGAATCTGTCAAAAATCACCAAACCATTATTATGCATATTAATTCCGTAAAGCACACCTTTATTGTCCGTCAAATCGGCTGAAGTGAATGGGAAGCTGGTTGAAATTGCGCCAGTATTCATGTTGCGGCGAATCTGTAGTTCATCGGTCAATTGTGGAATAGAGCTATTCAATCCTTGTTCCTGCTGGCTGGAAGCCACTTTTGAGAACACCAATTGCTGACCAAAAATAGTTTCAATTTTATGTTGGATGAAGTTTAGTTCGTCCAAGCTGTCGGCGTAAAGCGTGATATATAAGCCGTAGCGGAAGAACTTTTCGGCGCCAATCTGCAATTGATCGCGCAATTCTTCAGCGTCTTGCAAAGCCGCCTCCAAGCCTGGATCGCGCACCTTTCCCTTTTCCATGTTTATATTCATGGTTGCTTCCAGCTGGGTAACTTTTTTACGCAGGTTATTCAGGACAATTTGCGTATCGACTGGATAAATAAACATACTAATATCCAGCACTTCATCGATGTTAATAATTGAGCTAAGCCAGCCGGTGTAGATTTGGCGAGGATAGCCGTAAACATACATCGTGCGGCCATATTTTGAGCCAAGTCGGAAATGGTCGGAATGAAGCTCAATACTACTTGGCGCAATAAAATCACGCAAAGTTCGAACACCAGTTAAGAAGGCCTGTTCGACTTCGGCTTGCTCCCTTGCTCGTTGTTGAGCAGCAATATCAACGGCATCTAATTTCTTCTTTGCCATTATGACCTTCCTCCTCTCGGTGACGGACCAGTTCCCTTAGTTACGTAAGTGGTCGTAAGCTCGCTTGGGTCAATTCCTTCTAGCGATTCGCGTGACGACGTGTCGGGATTATATGAAGTGTAGAACAACTCGCCCAGTTGTCGGGTATTTAATTGCCAGCTTTTTACGCCCATTTGGAATAGTCCGTTCATAACCGAATCAACGCGGTTTTTAATTTCATCTTTGGCTTTAGTGTAAGTAACTTGGTCGATTTTTGTTACGGTTGCCTCTTTTTTTCCGCTAAAGAAGCTATTGAATAGTCCCTTAGTTTGCTGCTTGAAGGCATTTTCCTCGCCAGCTGGATAATATGGAACGACAACATAAAAACTCTTATCCATAATGTTTGCTTCTTGCGCCAGAATATCAATGAAATCCATATAATCGTCCATTAGAACGTTGAGGAGCATATTGTCTTGATTGCGGCGAATTTCAGCTAATCTGTCCAGGTACGGACCAATATCCACGCGGCGTGAACGGATAAGAACTTGAATTGGGAAATATAGAGAGTTGATGAAGTTTTGATAGCTGAACTCAATTCCCTCTCTTTCGCGTGAACTCATCAGATCAAAGTTGATTGATTCACATTCCACTACCGCCCGAAAACTGCCGTCGCTCATAATGATCATATTTTCGCGCATCTCAGAGAAAAGCAGCGTATTCTGGGTGCTGATTGGTCCTTTTTGCTTCTTGTCATCAGGAGTTTTATCTGGGGACGGCGCAGTTGGATTTGGTCCCGAACCAATTGCCCCTGATGATTGCTGAGGGACATTAGGAAGAGCCGCATTGGTTTGCGGAACCTGCTGATAAGATTGTTGATTTTGTAACTCTGGTTGCATAAACCCCACCTAACGTAGTGAAATCACCACTTCCTCATCTGATAATTTATTTTCTTGCTGAATTCGATTTGCCTCACGCGCAATCGTTTCAATCGAGAGGTCGCGGTTATTTGCCAGTTCTATTATAGCAGGTGGCACCTCGTTTACGCTAGCTTGCGGCGTGGTTGTCGGCTGAGTTTGAGCTGGAGCGCTCGCGGCAGGTCGTTCGGACACAGGATTTAATACAGATTGACGCATCGTTGGGTACGGATTCATTTGTAGTGGTGTGGCTGGAGTAGGATTATCTGGTTGAGGTGTTTGCGTAGGAGGTGGCGTAGCAGATTGCCCTGTTTGCATCTTTTGAATAACTTCTTGTCGTCTACGAACATCTGACTGATTTATTAAGTGATTGATATTCTGCGCCGTAGTGCTATTTTCATCCAATATATCGTTAGCTGCTTGCCCTTCGTTAAATAAATCAGCACGCATTGAACTATTCGGATTATTAACGCCACGAATCGACCAACCTTGACTATCTACCAGATTTGCCAAATACGATAATCTTCTCTGAACTTCAGCTTGGTCATAGTTATTTCCGTAATTCTTCTCCTCGACTTTTGGCGCGATAACTTCTACTAACCTTTCAATTCCATCAGGTTGCCATAGACGCTTTTTTGGTTTTAGCATAAAAGAAATAACTGCTGCCAAATAAACTTCCATTGGCTGATCTTTTTTAAGAGGTAAAGCCAGCGCTCCAAAGAATATAATTATCGGCACAGGAATTATTGCCAAAGGTAGTAAAATTGTACTCAAACCGTACGCAATAGCGATTCCGATAACAGCTATAATTAAGAATACAAACTGTCGGAAACTAAACGGCCCGAGCAGTTTGTCCTCCGCCTCGACATCTTGAGGAACTTTATACACCGACATACTGCTTATATTATATCAAAATATGGAGATTATAACATGTTGCGGAAAATCTCAAATTGTTCTTTGGCGGCATCTGTTACGTTTGCAGATAATCTCCTGTCGGTAAGAATTGTATTGATAACATCCTTGATATCTTGACGTTTCTTGTCTGTAATAACAGAAGTGGTATTTACAGCCTCTATTAACAACTTAACGGCATCAGCATCCGTAGACGCTAAGGTTTCAGACTTGTATTTACCACCCTGTAGCCATTCAGCGAAGTAGTTCATGAGGTCACCTCTATTTCTAATCTCTCCCTTACCCACATCATCGATAAGCTTACCACCCATGAAGGATGCTCTGTTCTTTATGCCAGATTCCGCTAACGATGAAGCTAAGACGGAGCGGAATTCAAGTGGTAATTCGCTAAGAAGTTCAGCTACTTCTGCCGCAGTGCCATATTTAACCTGTTCTTTGATTGAGGCTTCACGTACAAATATACTGTCTCCACCCAATATTACTCCGCCAGGAAGAGGTATGGTTTTTCTACCTAAAGCTAAATCTTGTCTTTGCTCCGAGCTTAGTCCGTAGTGTTCTATGATTTGACGAGCCTCATCGACTGACTTGGCATATTCGCTACGGCTGGTTGCTATAGCTGACGCCAGTGCCGCGTCTGCTCCGATTAATTTACCGTTCTTATCCTTGAATACGTGACCGCCAGCTTTTTCTCGAAGTTCCTTGCTGTTTATCAATTGTTCTGCAAATTCACTGTGCTGTTGGCGTTGAGCGTTGTTCTTGATCAGACCCGCTG
>CALIRX010000006.1 GCA_938042055.1 uncultured Candidatus Saccharibacteria bacterium | reverse complement strand
TCAGCCGAGAATTAACGAAGAGTCGGGCGAGACTGAGGCGGCTAGTCAAATTAACTCGATGGACTCGGAAGACGTTGATGAAAAAGTAGACATTCATAAAGAAGATGTGTCTTCTGAGAATCAAGCTCCGGCTGTTGATGAAGAGGATAAATTGCCGAGAGAATTACCTATAAAGAAAGATAACTATATAGGGACTGAAAATAATATAAGCTCTGCACCGATTTTGGAAGATTCTACTCCAAGGGATAATCTGGTCGGGAAAACTATTTCTAATGAGCCAAATTTCTCGCCTGTGCTTGGTTTTGTTCAAGTCAATAATGAAATTGATGTGGCGATGGATGACAATAATAATGCGCTAGCTGAGGCGGAGTTGAGCGATGAGGTTGTGCGTAAAAGAATTGAATCTGTTGAGTTGATAGAAAATAAGAAGGATTTGCCAACTTTACCGCAACGCGATTTTGAAGAGTATGAAGTATCTTTCAAAGATTCGGAGAATATTGTTGTGTTTGAAGTTTCTGATGATAGTGCGGCTATGGGCGAATCGGATGATTTGGGCGATCATGTAGAGTTAGGTGAAGAAGTTACGCGTGAATCGGAAGAATTGCCGACCAATAAGTCTGAAGTAATAAGACAATTTATTCCCGATGATGAAATTAGTCAGAATAATATTGTCGATAAGGTTGTGAAAAAAGTCGCGGAAAAAGCTGAATTGACTGAAGAATGTAGCGAATTGGTTACTACGGATGATTGCGATGAAGTAAAATGCTCTGTAAAAATTGAAGAGTCGAGCGATTATTGTGATGACACCGATAATGTTTTGAACAGGGAATTAAATATTCCAGTTTTTCAAGAATTTTCTACTTTACTAGATGATTCATCGGAGGAAAAAGCTAGTTATAATTGTGACGAAAACGTCGCCAATAATACAAATATATCCAGCGTTTATCCGGGGGTTTGGGCTGATGATAGCCCGTTGAATCCGGAAGACGATAAGACTTCGAATAGCTATGGCGTCAATATGTTTTTAACTTTAGTGGAATTGCTAGGTTTTTTGGCTATTAAGACCTCTTCGATAAAACAGGAAATAATCATAAGATAAGAATGGGACATAGTATAATATTTAATATGACAACAGGTGATAATCGTAAAGAACAAGAACGTACCAAATTGCATAATACTATTTGGAAGATTGCAAATGAGCTGAGAGGTTCGGTTGATGGTTGGGATTTTAAAGCGTATGTATTGGGATTCTTATTTTATCGGTTTATATCAGAAAATTTGGTTAATCATCTTAATGCTGAAGAGCGAAAGACTGGCGCAAACGATTTTAATTATGCGGAACTTAGTGACGATCAGGCGGAGTTCGGTCGTGAGGAAACAGTAAACGATAAAGGTTTTTATATTTTACCAAGTGAGCTGTTCGAAAATGTTCGTAAGCGTGCTAAAAATGATGAAAATCTAAACGAAACTCTGAGCAAAGTATTTCGCAACATTGAACAGTCGGCTAAAGGTTTTGATAGCGAGGATGATTTTCGTGGGCTGTTTGATGACTTAGATGTTAATAGTAATAAACTTGGCCCGACTGTCGCTAGCCGTAATGAGCGATTGGTGAAGCTGATGAATGCTATTGGCGAATTGGAGCTTGGTAGATTTGAAGATAATACAATTGACGCCTTTGGTGATGCGTATGAATATTTGATGACCATGTACGCTGGTAATGCTGGAAAATCTGGAGGTGAGTTTTTTACTCCACAAGAGGTAAGCGAGCTTCTGGCTAAAATAACTGTTGTCGGCAAAACGTCGGTAAATAAAGTGTACGACCCAGCGGCAGGTTCTGGTTCGTTATTACTAAAGTTTGCAAAGGTTTTAGGTAAGGATAATGTTAGGCAAGGCTTTTATGGGCAAGAAATTAACATTACGACTTATAATCTTTGCCGCATCAATATGTTCCTGCACGACATTAATTATGAAAAGTTTAATATTGCGCATGGTGATACATTAAAAGACCCAAAACATTGGGACGATGAGCCGTTTGATGCAATTGTTTCTAATCCACCGTATAGTATTAAATGGGACGGCGATAGTAATCCAACACTTATTAACGATCCACGATTTAGCCCAGCTGGAGTACTTGCTCCACGTAGCAAGGCTGACTTGGCGTTTACCATGCATATGTTGAGCTGGCTGAGCGCTAGCGGTACGGCGGCGATTGTTGAGTTCCCCGGTGCTTTATATCGTGGCGGAGCTGAGGCAAAAATTCGTAAATATTTGGTTGATAACAATTACGTCGATGCTGTGATTCAATTGCCACCAGATTTATTCTTTGGTACGACGATTAGCACGTGTATATTAGTCTTAAAAAAGAATAAGACAGCAAGCGATATTTTGTTTATTGACGCTAGTGCTGAGTTTGTACGTCAGGGTAATAAAAATAAGTTAAGCGAAGAAAATCGACAGAAAATCCTGGATAGCTTCACGAATCGGCAAGATATTGATTATTTTGCAAAAGTCGTAACCTATGAAGATGTCGCCAATGACTACAATCTATCAGTTAGCTCGTATGTTGAGGCGGAGGATACGCAAGAAGTTATTAATATTACTGAGCTCAATGCTGACATTGCGAAGATTGTGGCTCGTCAGTCGGAGTTACGGACGGAGATTGATGCGATAGTTGCGGATCTCGAGGGGAATAATGATGACGCAAGATAGCGGCAATGTAATTGTCTACGTTGACGATAACGGTAAACCACAAGTTGATGTTCGATTTCAGGATGAGACAGTTTGGCTGACGCAGGCGCAATTGGCTGAATTATATCAGTCGAGTAAAGCGAATGTTAGTGAGCATATAAAAAATATTTTTGACGAGGGTGAGCTTGATTATGCGGCAACTGTTCGGAAATTCCGAACAGTTCGAAACGAGGGTGATCGTCAGGTAGAGCGTGAATTAGAATACTATAATCTCGACATGATTATCTCGCTTGGCTACCGCATCAAGTCAAATATCGCCACGAAGTTTCGTATCTGGGCGACCGATCGTTTGCGGGAGTATATCACCAAAGGTTTCGCTATTGACAGTGAGCGTCTTAAAAACCTTGGCGGTGGCAATCATTGGAAAGAATTGCTTGATGAAATTCGCGACATTCGCAGTAGTGAAAAAGTTCTCTATCGGCAAGTGCTGGATTTATACTCTACTGCAGAAGATTATGATCCAAAGACCGATCAATCGCAGAAGTTTTTTGCCATAGTTCAAAACAAATTACACTATGCAGCGCATGGCAATACAGCTGGCGAAGTGATTTATTATCGTGTTGACAGTGATAAGCCTTTTGTAGGAATGACCAATTTTAAAGGTAAACAGCCGACCCAAGCAGAAGCTATGGTAGCAAAGAACTATCTCAGCCAAAAAGAATTGAAAGTTCTTAATAACTTGGTCTCGGCTTATTTCGATATTGCTGAAATTAACGCCATGGAAGAAAAACCAATGCGTATGGCTGATCATCTTCGTGAGCTTGATACTATTCTTAGTTCGACTGGCCGCAAACTGTTGGACAATGCTGGAAAAGTCAGCACTAAGCAGGCTAAAGAAAAAGCGTTGGCTGAGTACCGTAGGTATAAGGCGAAAAATTTGAGTGGCGTGGAGGAGGATTATTTGGAAAATATCAAGAAAACAGCTAAGAAGGCAAAGAGTGAAGTTGTGAATAAAGAACGAAAGAATAAGGAGAATATATGACGAGTGAATACGATAGTCTAAAACACAGCGGAGAGCTAGAGAGAGATTATGGATCTCTAAGCGCTGCGCTGGAGACAATCGACGTAGTTAAAAGTGGCTCAGGATCTACAATACCTAGAGATCAGTATGAGAAGCTAGCGGAAAAATTTGAAAAAGCCATGCAAATGATTGAAGTTTTAAGGTCTAAGATTACTGAAATGGAATCTAACAAATTACCAACAAAAGAAGAGGTGGAGTCAATATCTTACATGTTAGATATTATTAATAAACTTGATGATAATTCTATTGCGAGAATTAATCGACTCGGAGGCATGAGCAAAAAATGATTGAGTTTATTAATTCAAATTTTTTTACTAGTTTAATCACATTTATAGCTGGTGTAGTTGCATTTATAGTTTATTTTAAGCAGCGTAATGATAGAAAAAGAGATGTCGCGAATGCCCTACTATCAGAGATTAGGTCGGCGGAGCAGGCGATTGAAAAAGTCAGGAATTATGTCAGAGATACCAACAGGTCTGACGCAAACATAAAGGTTCTTGATCATAATAGTTGGACTGAATATAAGTATATGTTCTCTGGAGATTTGGATGAAGACCAATGGAGAGAGATTAATGAATTTTATTCTAATGCTGAGCTCCTTGATGATATTATTCGACAGAGTAATGCAGTGTTTGAAGATAATGCCGAAAAGATTAGGTCAAATATGCAACGAGTTCTTGCGGATTTAATAGAGTTGTCAACTGTGAGTAATGAAGATGATGATGTTGTCAGGGTAAAGTTACTCAATCAGAGGATTGATTTCTTTGATAGAATGTATGACTTAAAGAAAAATGATTTTACTTATACTCCTATTAAATATGTTAACGATACAAAACGTGTTTTGGATGACTTGCATGC
>CALIRX010000005.1 GCA_938042055.1 uncultured Candidatus Saccharibacteria bacterium | reverse complement strand
AAATTATTGAATGATGATATAGTAGTTGTGGCAAGTGGGAATATAGTCCATAATTTACAGTTAATAGATTATAATAAACAAGATGGATTTAACTGGGCTAATAAATTCGATAATTTTATTAAAGAAAATATTATTAATGTCGCTCGTGCTATTATTCGCATTGGTGACGCCGCTGAAAAATCCAAAGATTATGGTTTGTTGAAATCGCTAGAGGAAATGGTTGATCAGTTGACTCGACATAACGTTAAGGACGCTGAGGTTGATATTCAGTTGCTATTGGAATATGTTAAGTCATTGAACGATTGTGAATATTGCCGAGAATCTAACGGCGAGATGAGTACTGCTGATTTGATGAATGAAATAAATCGACAATTGGCGTGTCTTAGTCAGGAGCAAGTGGATAATTCTAGTAAATTGGCTTTGGAATTTGAGCCGACAGTTCATTTAGTGACTGCGAATTATGCCAAGGATGAGAATGGGACGACTTCTGGCGTATCAATAGCTTTGGTTTTTAATAGGGATAGCTCGGTAAGTGCGCCGCGTGATCATTTTTTGAATGCGGAATTGCTTAATTATTTTAACGATAACCATCAGGTCGATTATCAATTTATTGAAGATGATTTACCGCCGAAACTTCAGGATTATCAATTAGTTGCGGGAACGGCGGAAGCGAGAGAAATCTTGCCGCGGGAATTGGAAGTGATAGATTTTTAAGATTTTATGAAAATCTCCGTACACATTAAACCAAACTCTCGCCATCGTGAGGAAGTTGTGAAAAATAATGACGACACATTGACGGTTTATGTCAAAGCTCCAGCAATTGAAGGTCGAGCCAACGCGGCGGCTATTAAATTATTGGCAAAACATTTTAAGGTTGCGCCGTCCAAAGTTAAATTAGTCCGCGGTGCAACTTCAAAATATAAGATATTTGAGATTGATTAAGTTTACGGATAAACGGCGCCCGGTGTCATATCGCCGATTAAATTTTGTACCGTTACGAATGAATATCCCTGTTGTTTGAGTGAGTCAAGAATGCAAGGAACGGCATTTACGGATGTCTGATGAATATCGTGCATTAAAATCACAGCTCCGTTGCGAGCGCCAGCGACAGCCCTTGAACAGACGATTTCACTATTACGATCAGCCCAGTCGCGCGTATCGACAGACCAAACAACTGCCGACATTCCACGTTGACGGAATTGCTCCAAAACCGCCCGATTAAACGCGCCGTATGGTGGACGTATGATGTTAGGCTTGGTGCCGACGGCTTGTTTTATGGCGTTATTCGTCTGGTCAATTTCACTAGCGAGTTGCTCTGCTGAAACCTTATTTAACTCTGGATGCGACCAAGAATGATTGCCTAATTGATGTCCGCGCGACTGCATACGACGTAACATGTTGGCGCGTGCTGAAACTTTGCTGCCGATTAGGAAAAATGTCGCCTTGGCGTCGTACTTATCCAATATATCCAACAGTTTTTCGGTGTATGGCCCGGGTCCGTCATCAAAAGTTAAGGCAATTGTTTTATTTGCGACGGTAGGTGTTGGAACTGCGGGCGCTGGTTTTGGTTTTTCTGCAGGTTTGGGGATGTTGGCGAATTTTCTCGCTGTTGGGTTTTGTAGATATTTAGAGACGGAGGAAATTGGCACGGTAATTGTCAATTCGCCGTAAGATGATGGCAGTAGCGACGCCTGACCGAGCGGCCAAGCCAATGCATTGCCGTCGTTGGTGATAATGAAGTTAGACAAAGCTTCTTTATTTATGATTTCGTTCAGGTCAATTTCTGGCTGTTGGCGTTGTTTGATGATTTGAGAAATATTATCTTTGGCAGCGGATATGATTGCTTCGGCGGCCTCGTCAGACTGTTCCGTAAAATCAGCTAAGCCGACAATTTCGCCAGATTTTTTGTCGAAAGTCCAAAATTGCGTCATTGATGCTGGATGTGCGCCGTTCATATCCTGCTTAATATTGACGACAATCGACAGCGCTTCTGAAGTGTTGTGTGTGACTTGATAGCTAATCGTTTCGGTCATTGGCTTATCAAAAACTGTCGCTAGTAAAACCGTATTTTGAAAATCGCGATCAATTTTATCAATCGACTCGCTAATTAAGCGATTAATTTTTTCATTTTCCGTGATCGGATATTCAATTGAAACTTTTTCCCGTTTGTTATCTCTGGTGACAAATTTTGAGCGAATGCCAGAATATTTCGAATCGGCAAAATAATACTTTTCGTCAGATGGCGCAGTCGTTTGTCGCGAGTGTGATTGATTGAGGAAATATATCCCAAATAGCCCTGCCGAAAATAGCAATATCAAAAACGGTATGATAATAAATAGTTTTTTCGATTTTGGTTTTGCTTTCTTTCTCTGAATGCGCATACTATAAGTATAGCATTAGTATTTTGGTTTTGTTATTATCGATGATAAATGAAGACCAGTTTTACTATAATTACAACAGAGAGGAATTTACGGAGTGGAACTCGAGCCAATTATAAAAGTCGATAAACTCGTTAAAACTTATGATGGAAATAACGTGGTCGACGGCGTGTCGTTTGAGGTTAAAAAGGGCGAAATATTTGGGATTCTTGGCCCTAACGGCGCGGGTAAAACAACAACGTTGGAAATGCTGGAAGCGCTCAGATCAATTGACGGTGGTGTGGCTACAATTGACGGCATAGATGTAGCTAAGAAACCTAAGGACATTAAGAATATAATTGGCATTCAGCTTCAGTCGACGGCTTTTTATGACAAACTAACTTTGCGCGAACAATTGAAAATGTTTGGCAGTTTATATGGTCGGACAGTTGATACCGAGGCACTGCTCGCTAAGGTTCAATTGACGGAGAAGGCTAAGAACTACGTCGAGCAACTTTCTGGTGGTCAAAAACAGCGTTTTGCGATTGCTTCGACATTGGTAAATAATCCAAAAGTGTTGTTTCTGGACGAGCCGACCACGGGGCTTGATCCGCAGGCGCGTAGAAATTTGTGGGACTTGATTAAGGAAATTCGCGACGAGGGAATTACGATTCTTTTGACGACGCATTATATGGATGAGGCGGAATTATTGTGTGATCGTCTGGCAATTATGGATAGTGGTAAGATTATCACAATTGATACGCCACATAATCTCATTCAGCAATTATTAGCGCGCGGTTTTAAGAAAGAGCAAGTTGTCGAGCAAGCCAATTTGGAGGACGTGTTTATTGATTTAACAGGAAAGGCAATTCGGGATTAACATGAAAAAATATTGGATTGGAATATTCGGTCAAGTTCGCGCTCAGCAAAAGCGTTTCGTTCGAGATAAAATGGCGCTATTTTTCACCTTTCTTTTTCCGCTGATTTTTCTATTGGTTTTTGGGTCAGTTTTTAGTAATGATTCGACCAGTTTTGATATTGCAATCATCAATAATTCACAGACGGAATTTGCCAAAAGTTTCGTTAAAAATGCCAAAGAAAATTCGAAGGATTCGATTCTCAAAATTAAAGACGTTAAAGATATGAATGACGCACGCGAAAAAATGAAGCGGTCGGAGCTTAACGGTATTATTGAGCTTCCAAGCGATTTTGGCGCGATAAAAAATAACGGCAATCATCCTATTCCAACAGGCACTGTGAATGTTATTTACTCCAAGGGTTCCGAACAAACAGGCGGCGCGTTGGTAGCAGTGATGAATCAAATTACCAATAACATCAATAATCAGATGGGCCAACCTGAAGCTCCGCTTAAAGCTGTTGGTAAAGCGATTGGTGATGAGCAATTAAAATCGTTTGATTACATATTTACGGGGCTATTAACTTTCAGCTTGATAAGTATGGGTATTTTTGGCCTAGCTAATCAAATGCCGGCTGAAAAGAAGCGTGGCTCGTACCGACGCTTACGTGCAGCGCCGTTTACTTCTGGTCAGTTGATTATTTCTACAGCAATTCACTATACGATTATTTCCTTGCTTAGCTTGATCATGATGGTTGTCGCTGGCGCTTTGATATTTCACTTTAATATGCGAGGCGATTGGGCGTTGTTTGTGGTTATATCTATATTATCGGCATTCATGATGGTGGGAATGGGGCTATTGATTGCTGGCTGGTCGAAAAACGAAGATCAGTCTTCTGCATTAAGCAATTTGATTTCTTTTCCAATGATGTTTCTGTCTGGCACATTTATCCCGCTTTATCTATTTCCAGAATGGTTGCGAAGCGTTGCTCAATTTGTTCCCATAACTCCAATCACGGATGGTTTTAGGCTCATTATGACCGAACACGCAAGTTTTATGGAAGTTTTACCACAATTTGGAATTATCGCAGCCTGGACTTTCGTAATTTACCTCGTGGCTATTAAATTATTTAGGTGGGAATAATATAATATCAATGAAAATAGCCCGCCGAACGAGCTCAAGCTGAATGCGGATCTTTCAATCCGATAAACAAGTAGTAGTTCCTCTCAAGCCTACTCAAAGAGAAGGTGATTTTCACTCTCTGCAGCTCTGAGTAAAAGCTATATATTGTTATATAGTACACTAAAATAAAAAATATCAACTTACTCGTATGGTTGCTAACCATATGTCGATTGCAGTATAAAAACTCTCGGGATTACTTCGAAATATCTTACGTCGTAGTTGTGATAAAATACGCTCATGTAAGGAATGTGGCCGGTAGACGCGCAGACGTCGCAGTGGTACCATGGTTGTTGTGCTTGACTTGCCATCCCAGCAAGCCATAGGTAACGTTGGTGTAAGCCCAATATCTATTGATGGGTCGACATCGTACGCAAATTCATCAATAAACACGCGTAGTATCACATGTCTCTCATATTGTTGGCGGCGAATTTTGATGATGTGTTCGGGGATCTGCAGGTCTTGCCAGTCAAAAACACCAATTAGCAATTGACTGGTAATGCCGATGTGCTGCAGTTCTTGTTTCAAGAGTACGCATTTTTGGTAACACGACCACACTTCATCACTGCCACTTGTTCCGTAGGGTAAGTCGCGAATCTTTTCAAATACTTTAATTGCTTTTTTGACTCTCATGATAGGTAGAACATGGGACTACGTCTATGATATCGCTGGAATGATCGCTCAACGTTAACTCTTTATTGGCAACAATTCTGGTTATTCTTCCTGCTATTTTTGTAAAGTTCCTTGGTTTTGCTA
>CALIRX010000004.1 GCA_938042055.1 uncultured Candidatus Saccharibacteria bacterium | reverse complement strand
TATTATATGGTCCGCCGGGGCTTGGTAAAACAACTATGGCGACGGTGATTGCTAATGAAATGGGTACGAATCTGCGGATTACTAGTGGTCCAGCAATTGAAAAAGCGGGCGATTTGGCGTCGATTCTGACTAATTTGTCTGATGGCGATATTCTGTTTATCGATGAGATTCATCGGTTAGGTCGGTCTGTAGAGGAAATTTTGTACTCAGCAATGGAAGATTTTAAGCTGGATATTGTGATTGGAAAAGGTCCGGCAGCGCGATCAATTCGATTAGATTTGCCGCGATTTACGGTGATTGGTGCGACGACACGAACTGGAAGTTTGGCGGCGCCTTTGCGTGATAGATTCGGGCATATCTATCGTTTGGAATTTTACACGCCAGAGGATATTGCGAAAATTGTGACGCGTAGTGCGAAGATTTTGGAGTCGTCAATTCGGAGTGAAGCAGCGGATTTATTGTCAACGCGAGCGCGCTTGACGCCACGTATTGCCAATAGGCTTCTTAAGCGTGTCCGTGACTACGCCGACGTTAACGGCGACGGAATAATTGATGTAAAAACTACAACCAACGCTTTAGAAATGCTGGAAGTGGATGAGTTGGGCTTGGATCCGGCTGATCGTAATTTATTACAGTCGATTCTGGAAAATTATGGCGATAATCCCGTGGGGCTAACGACAATTGCGGCGTTGACTGGTGACGAAGCGACGACAATTGAGGATTTTTATGAACCATATTTGTTGCAAATTGGTTTTATTGAGCGCACACCGCGTGGTCGTCGAGTGACGATTAAGGCAAAGCGACATTTGGGAAAATAATTGTCGTATTTTTCGACTTTTTGTGTTTTAATAAAACTAAGCAAACTTAACTAGGAGCCGCCATGGGCAAAAAACAAGCAACGACATCACCAGTTAAGAACTCTAAAGCTAGGCGCTGGCTACGACGATTTATAATTTTGATAGGAATTTTGGCTGGTTTGTGGCTAGTCAATTTTTTAACTTGGCTGCCAGCGTATATGGAAGTATGGAGTATGGCACGAGATCCAATGGCTGAAAAGGGCGTTTTGGGATTAAAGCTGAAATCGTCACGCGAAAGACATCGCATACCTACAGAACGCGGATTTTTAAAAAAGAGCACATATCCATCAGTTGATAGATATTATGAGATGCCTCAGAATGAGTCGGCGAGTGATTTGTTAAATAGACTGCAACGATACGCTGAAGATTCTGGCTGGAAGCTAGACAAAGAGAGATCTGGGGTGGAATATTTTGTAGGATATAAGGATGTAGAGGGTAGGAAATATCAGGTCAGCGTGGGAATAGGTGACGAAAAAGTAGTATATGTATCAGTAGAAGGCTTGGGCAACTAATATGAAAATTAGAGTTATTATATTATCTTTCTTTGTGGCTATTATTTTTGGGCTTTTTATACAACAGTCGGCCCAAGGCGAAGTTGTTCCTTATAATTACGCAGGAAAGAAACTTACGATTACATTACTGGGTGATTCTTATTCGGCCGGAAATGGTGCTGATGGGTATGAATATGGTCCTAATATCTGTCATCGTAACAGTAATAACTGGGCGGAAATGTATAAAAGATGGCTAAGTAATAACGGGCTGTCAGTAACGCTTATAAATCGCGCCTGTTCTGGAGCTAAAATTAATGACTTCTTGGAGGATAAGAGTGCGGGTAGTGTCGTAAAAACGATTAGTGATGATCCGAGCAAGCTAGCAACGAATGAACAGATTATTAAATACGCGGAAGACAGGGATATCTGTAATATTAAACCGAATAACGACTTAAAAGTTGCTTATAGGATCATAAGTAGTGCGATTGGCTCTAAACGCGGAAAAAATCAGAAAAGAGTCAATATAAGATGTAATTATACGATTCGACGACAACTTGATAGCGTGGATCGCAGCACGGATATGGTAATGATGACGATTGGTGGAAATGATTTGGGTTTTGACGGCATTGTTAAATCTTGTTTTACCGCTGTAATAAGATCTGCTTCAGATTGCAAAACAAAAATTAACGATGCCAGGAATTTGCTGGATAAATTAGAAGATAGAACAAGAACCATTTTATCATCGCTTAATTCTTGTTTACGTCCAGACGCGAAAATAGCTCTCTTAGGATACCCGCTACTAGCACTTGATAATGGCGAGAAGCTATCCGATTTTTCGGTTGCTAGCGAAGTGCGAAAGTTAGGGCTGGAGGGTAATTTACGTCAGAAAAAGGTGGTCGAGGAATATAATAAAAGCCTCGGTAAAGAGAAAGTGATTTTTATTGATAGTTTGCCAAAGCGGTTTTCTGGTCATGAACCAGACGCCTCAATATTTAAGAAGAATCACGATCGTTGGATTCATGAATTCCTTGAGCCAAATGCATTCAATATGAGCTCGTGGTATCACCCGAACTTCTTTGGGCATAGCAATTATATGTCAGCACTTCGCGAAAAAGTACCACTGCCCAATTTAGTGAAACCAATAACGAAAACGAATGGCGATATTGATGTAGTATTTGTTATTGACACGACTGGTTCGATGGGTAGTTCAATTAGCGCTGTTAGAAATAACATTCGAAATATAGTTGAGTCGATCAGTTCGAAAACCAAGAGTGCTAGATTTGCACTGGTCACTTATCAAGATCATCCGTGTTGTGGCGGAAGCTCGGGAGACTATCCGTCCAAAATTGAGACAGATTTTACGAGTAATGTCGAGGCGCTTAACAAGGCTGTCAATTTTATTCAACTCGGTAATGGTGGCGACTGGAAAGAATCTGTTTATTCTGGTATTAAGACGGGGTTGAATCTACAGTGGCGAGCGGGAGTAAAGAAGATTATGATTGTGATTGGTGACGCTCCAGCCAAGGACCCAGAGCCAGTTACTGAGCTAACCGAACAATCTATCGTTGATGCTGCTTATGCCGTTGATCCGGCTCAAATATATATTATTGACACTTCTCGTACTGTTGCGATGGCGCCTGTGATGTCTTTGGCTGAAAGAACGGGCGGCGCATATTTACAAGCTGACGATAATGATAAGCTCGTTGATCAAGTTAATGCGTCGGTTGAAAATGTGACAAACAAACCGAATGCCTGGATAAATCGTCAATATGTGGCGAAAATTGGTGACACATTAGAATTGGATGGCGCTGGTTCTTATTCGGCAAATGGTAAAATCGTGAAATATGAATGGGATGTCGATCAAGATGGTGTGTATGACGTGACGACGGATAAGCCTTTTGTCAATTATACGTTTACTAAGGAGTTTTCTGGGTTGCTAACACTTAGGGTAACTGATAGTTCTGGACTGACGAACGTAGCGACGACGACTTTGACGGTTAGTGATGACGGCGATGAGCATGAACGGGAATTTGACAATTGTCCAGATGTGGCAAATCCAGATCAAGCTGATTATGACAATGATGGAATTGGTGATGCTTGTGATTCTGATCCGGGATATTTGGAGGAATATGGTTATTATCAGATACTAGAATATGAAAAGAACCAAGCAAAAAAAGATGATAGTAAAAAAGAAAATACGAATCGTAAGCCTGCTGACGTTGCTTCGAGTGATAAAGTAAACGGTGGCAATAACAAGAAAATAGCTACCATGGATTCTGACGGTAAAGACGTAAAACTTCAGGAAAACAGTAGCGTGAATGAGGTGAAGTTGAGGGAAGCTCAGGGGAAGTCTGAGGATAATAATGAAGGCAAGAGTGGATCGTCGTGGTTTGGTATTGCCGCAGCTATTGGAATGGTTGTAATCAGTGTGACGACAATAGCTATAAAAGTTTATCGCCAAAAAACAAGACTATCTTAAGTCCTGTCGTGTTATAATATAGGCATGAATCCACAAACGTCCTCGTCAGAAGATTTAACGCAGCCTGTCGCGTATGATGCTGACGGTCGACCACTGTATCATCATCCACAGCAGACTGGTCGTCCAGCTCCGGTTGTGGCGCAGACAAATTCTTATGTGACGGCAAGGCCAGAAATTATTGATGGGGAGAATTTTGACCCGCGATTACGTAGTCAATATGCCAATGAGCCGCAAGTTGTACATGTTGCGCGAGATATTGACCCGAAGCCATTTACTATTAGTGATGACCTGAAGCAAAAGCATGAAAAATCAGTTCAGCAATACCCGAATCTCAATTTGAGCGACGGCGAATATATTATTTTGGACATTAAACGCCATCCAATTGGTATGCTGATTCCGACGAGTATCTCGGTTTTCTTGGTGGTAATGATCATGGTGTTTGTGATGTTTTATCCGTCAATTGCTCGTGACGCAATTATTTCGCCTATGCCTTCGCTGACCGATGTATTTGGTGTGGCAATGTTGCTTATTGGACTGGTATCGCTTGGTGGTGCGGTATCCTTGTGGATATATTTGCAGAATCATTTTTACATGACCAACGAAAGTGTGATTCAGGAAATCCAGGGTAGCTTATTTTATAGGCACGAACAGACGGTGAGTTTAGGTAGTATTGAAGATGCAAGCTTCCGCCAATCAGGCATTATTCAGACTCTTTTCAATTACGGCACGATTCGCCTCAGCACCGAGGGTGAAGAAACGACATATATATTCCATTTTGTGGCAAATCCACGCAAGCAAATTGCGATAATCAATAATGCCATTGAAGACTTTAAGAATGGCCGTCCTGTTTGTGATGATTAGCTGATTATTTGTGGCGACTTTCTTTTATGTAGTCATCTTCATCGACAAGCGTCGCGACAAGTTTGTATGACTTACATTTTCCATCATTGCAATTTGAAGATTCATAACGATAACTGCTGTCTTTCTCGCCAATTTTCTTACCTTGCGGATCTTTTAACAATGCGGGATCCATAGTCGGAAGCGTGCCTTCTTCTAACTTCTCTGGGTAATAGCCATTTTTAACGTAAAAACCTTCTTCCAGACTATAATGCATGGCGTTAACTGCGGTACGTTTTTTGGCGTTGTTTGATTCGTTGGTCAATTTTGTATATTGTGAGAAACCTAAGATTGCGATGATAATCAAGAAAGTCGCTACAACCAAAAGTTCAATAATAGTGAAACCGTTTCGCTTATTCATGAATGTAATTATAGCAAATCTTGCGACAAATCGGTATAATAAAGGAAGTAACTAAGGAGGGAATGCTATGGCAAAATCAGACAGTAAAACAGTAAATCCAGAAAAGTCAAGTCAGGCATCGGATAAAAAAGTTGATGAAGGTAAGCTTAAGGCGCTTGGTCTAGCAATGGATCAAATCACTAAGCAATTTGGCGACGGATCGATTATGAAATTGGGCGAGGCTCACAAAGTCGATGTTGAAGTAATTCCTTCTGGTGCTTTGAGTTTGGATTTGGCGCTTGGCGGCGGATATCCGAAGGGTCGTATCATAGAAATTTATGGTCCAGAAAGCTCGGGTAAGACAACGTTGACGCTTCATGCTATTGCGGAGATTCAGAAGCAGGGTGGAACGGCGGCGTTTATTGATGCCGAGCACGCTCTTGATCCAGCATACGCTAAGCGTCTGGGCGTGGACACGGAAAATTTGCTGGTTTCTCAGCCAGATAACGGCGAGCAAGCATTGGAAATTACGGAGACGTTGGTTCGTTCTAATGCGGTGGATTTGGTGATAGTCGACTCGGTGGCCGCTTTGACGCCACAGGCTGAAATTGATGGCGATATGGGCGATTCTCATATGGGTCTTCAGGCTCGATTGATGAGTCAGGCTCTACGTAAATTGACGGGAATTATCAATAAATCAAAAGCCACGGTGATCTTTATCAATCAGATTCGTATGAAAATTGGCGTGATGTTTGGTAATCCTGAAACGACAACTGGCGGCAATGCGTTGAAATTTTACGCGTCGCAGCGAATTGATATTCGTCGAATTGGTCAGATTAAAGTTGGCGATGATATTATTGGTAACCGCACAAAAATTAAGGTCGTGAAGAATAAGATTGCACCGCCGTTCCGCGTGGCTGAATTTGACATTATGTACAACGAGGGAATTAGTAAAACTGGCGATATTCTGGACTTGGCGGCAACGCACGGTATAGTTGAAAAGTCGGGTGCGTTTTATAAATATAACGGCGAAACGATTGGTCAAGGGCGCGATAAAACGAAGACTTACTTGAAGGAAAATCCTGAGGTTTTGGCGGAAATTGATCAGAAAGTGCGCGATAAAGTGAAGGGGGAGGAAAAGTAATGCGAGCAGTAGAGTCCAGATATTCAGCCGAACACCACATGGCGTCAGTTAATCTTATTTTTGATAACGAGCAGACTGCTTACATTCGAGAACTGTCGGAAAAAATGAATCTTGATTTCGGTGAGTTTATTCCACACGCAACGCTGATTAATGTAACTGAGCAGGATATACCGCGTCTCAAGTTAGCTGCCGCTGCGTTGCCGTCCCTAGACAAACTGGTGCTTGACGGTGTCAATTTCTTGCCAGATGAAGCCGGTAACTGTGTTTGTGTTGAATTGCGTGTACAGAAAACTTCCTGGATGGTTGAAGTACGTCGGAAGTTGCTTGAAATACTGGACGACATTCATCCAGGGCTGGATATCGATGGATTTCGTCCACACATTACGATTGGGTGTGTCGAGGCTGGTACGCTTGGCGATGTCGATATGAGTGCCATTCCGCGCCAACTGCCGGTTATTACTAAGCCGCGTGCTGCCGCTTGTTACAACGGCGTACATGGCAAAGTGGTTGAGGTGGTCGAATAGTCCACCAGTAGCTAGCGTATAATTTTAGCGCTATAATAGTTTCATGAAAATCACCGATATTTCTCTTCAGGCTCGTGATAAAAATCGGGTAAATGTAAGTGTTGACGGGAAATATCGTTTTAGCTTGGATGTATTCCAGGTCGGCGAATTAGGCATTAAGATTGGTCGCGAATATACGGAAGAGGAAATTTCGAAACTAGAAGACGATAGCCAGTTTGGCAAGTTGTATGCCAGGTCTATAGAATATTGCTTAATGCGTCCGCGAGCCATCAAAGAAGTGCGCGATTATCTGCGTCGGAAAACGCTAGCCACTCGTCGACGTTCAGCGAAAACTGGAAAAATTATTGAACGTCCCGGAGTGAAGCCGGGGATTGCCGAGTGCGTCTTGGATCGTCTTATTGAGAAAAAATATTTGGACGATGAAAAATTTGCTCGATTTTGGTTTGAGCAACGGTTCATGAAAAAAGGCGCTAGTATTCGTCGTTTGAAGTTGGAGTTGGCGCAAAAGGGAATTGATAATGCAACGATTGAGTCGTTAGTTAAAGAGAATATTCGCTCTGATGACGAGGAATTGCGGAAGGTTATTGCTAAAAAACGTTATCGATATAACGACCAGCAGAAGTTCATGCAATATTTGGCTAGGCAGGGTTTTTCTTACGACGATATTAAGAAGGCTCTTGAAAACCCAAAAGATTAATCAACTTTTGTAGATTCTGGTTGTGGACGAGGCTGCTTACGGAATGGATTTTCGTATGAATTTATCTGCGGAATAGGTGCTTTTTCGGCTATGTGCGAGATAGTTGCTGATTTTACAACAATTTTATCGTCGGTTACTTTTATAATCTGAGAACGATGAATAAGTAGTTCTGTGTCGCCGAAACTTTTCAAGAACGGTCGCCGAATTCGGAGTTGTTGTATAATAAAATTCCCAGCCGCCAACGTATATCCGATAACTTTTCCGATTTTCTTATTTTTTTCATCAATAACCAACTTGTCTTTTAATGTAAAATTGATGTCATAAATTTCTTTTATAGTAATTACATCATCAATGCCAATGATCTCGTCAGTTGAATCGATAATCATACCGAGCGGCCCAATTTCTCTGACGTCGTCAATGCGAAGTAAACTAGGATGTTGGTCCAAAAGTCGCCCCTCGAGCTCATATGCGATTATAGACAGATTCCTCGGATTGATAATTTCCCGCGATGTTCGCGCCAGTTCGGAGCCCGTCTGAAGACTCATGACAGGGACATTAAGGAAGCGATCTGCGGATATAAGCATAACTATATTATAAACGGTTACGTTCTATTCGGCAAACGGATTGGAGCGACCAGCCGGCAGACTAAACGAGTCGTTTGCTGAAGTTGACGGTCGGAAGTCTTTAATAATTTGCATGGTTTTTTTATCGAAGCTTATTGATGCAGTTTGTGGTTCTTCGGTAGGAACTGCTAAAAGTCCGCTCAAAAGAAATATCGCGATTGCTACGCCTCCGATTACGACAACGCTATATATTATCACATGAAATCGCCACAGGAATTTTGACAGTGATTTTACGATTGGTTCGAGCTGTTCTGATATTGGTGGACTCATCGTGTATAAACCTTTACTTCAAGTGATTGGATTGATATTTCATGATTATTTGCGCCTCTGGAAATTGACACACCTGAAAGCTGCATTCGAGTGACATTTTTTTCAATAAGACTAAGGAAATGTAGGAATTTCGTGTAATCTATATGATCTCCCAATTGAATTGATACGAAAGTGCTTTTCACCCCAGCAGGGCTGGCGGGTGTCCGCTTGCTAGATTTTGCTGTCTTAGCAGAAGTTGTTGGTTCGTTTTGGAAAGAGAAAGCTTTAATCGGAATGCCAGCGCGGTCAGCGTAGATATTTAAATCCTTAATAATCTGATTCTGATATTGATAAAGTTTCGATTCTGAGACGATGTTCTTTGCTTTTTTAACTGTGTCGGAATTGCGATCGAGCTGAGATTTTGACGCTAGCAAGCTTTGTATTTTTGCATCAACTGCAATTGCTTCGGTCTGCATTTTTCCGACTTCTTCTGATGTTTTGCTTAGGAATGAATAGGCGAAAATAACTAGTCCTACCATTGCTGATAATATTATGAGCAATAATAACGACAGGACAATTCGCGCGATACTGGCATTTAGAACTTTTTTCATTGTTTTAAGACCTCTGGCTTTGGCGTAACGCTAATTGTTATAGTGATTGGATAATCTGCAGGCTTGTCTGATGATTGGCTGCCGCCGCTATAAACAACGGTCTCCAGGTGAACGTCGCTAAATATCTCTGATTTTTCTAAGCTAGTTTTTATTCGGATGGCGTCATCCTTATTCTTTCCGAGAGCTGTTAATGACAATGGTTTATCTAGCGCTGAAGTGTCTAGTGTTAGAGAATCCAAAACCATACCTGATGGTATATATTGTGCAATTTTCGGAATAATTGTAGAATAGTGGGCCTCGCTGTTAATAATTACCTTGGCTGAGTCGAGGTCTTTCTTGAATTCGCTAACTTCTTTTTGTGTTGATTGATATTGAGCAAGTTTGGCGTTTCCTTCGTCTATATTAGCTTGAGCTGAGGTGCGGCTATTTTCTAAGAACAGATAAAATCCGCCAATAGTTAAGAATAGCAGGCCTGCAAATATCAACGATATGATGCAGTACCGTCTTAAGATGACGTTTACTCGTCCAGCGCTGATTTGCTTTTTTTCTTGAGGAGGGAGAAGGTTAATCATAAATATCCTCCTGCTTGATTAAGGCTAGTCCCGCAACTGGTGATAGCTGAGAGCGAAGCTGCTTTGCTGGTTGCTCTAGTCCATCGAAATTGAGCATTTGCCACGGACTTGCTACGCGCGCTGGCATTAATAGCTCGTTTGTGAAAAAATCACCGATTCCTGGTAAGTTGCCGCCACCGCCAACGATGAGAACTTGTTCAATTTTTTTCTCATCAGGGAAGCGGTCTGTGTAATATCGCATAACGCGCTTAACTTCGTTGGTCATTTTTTCCAAACTTGGGCGCAAGGCTCCTGCGATTCTGGCTTGCCTTGGACCGGGATTTAATCCGTTTAATACCTTAAATTGATGAGCTGTCTCAATTGGTACATTCATTTTTTTAGCTAAATTTAAGGTGAGTGAATAACCGCCAACATTTAAGCCGCCAGTCACACGTATATCAGAATCTAGAATCGCGATATCTGTAGTTGATGTGCCTATGTCGACAATAACAGTAGGGAGCATTCCTTCTTCTGTGCGCTTCAGAAGTCTAGCGATTGCGCTGATGTTCGGCTCAATTATTGCAACTTCCAGGCCGCATTGTTTTGTGGCGTCTAACATGCTGTCAATCATTTTCTTCGGTGCGGCACACATTAGCACACTAAGTTCATCTTTCGTGCGATTGATGATTCGATAGTCCAAATAAAGAGAATCTAATGGAGCTGGAATGTATTGTTCGGCTTCCAAGTTTACTGCGCTGCGAATATTACTTTCTTCTTTCACAGGTAGGCTGAATGTCCGCGAGAATGTTCGGTTGGTTGGTATGCCCAGCGCTACGCGATTGCTATTGATTTGTCCTACGACGTTTTTCTTCAATAACGTTTTGATATTCTGCGCCAAATATTCAGTGTTGTCTGCAGAATTTCCGTCGCTTTTTTGAGAATCGAGGTTAATCGATCCATATCCATGAACCAGCATCCGATTTCTATCAATCGACATTACTTTTATGCTTGTTCGGCTGATATCTAGGCCGATAATTGGTTTTTTTCTATAAAATATGCTCGACACGTTATTATTTTCCCACCTATATATCGGTATTATAGCATAAGCTTTTTTGAAAAACTATTATTCCTTAACTTGACCCGCCATACTTGTAATTGGACCCATAACACTAACCGCCACCAGGGCAATAACAATACCCATAGCAACGATCATCACTGGCTCGATAATAGAGCTAACGCCGTCAATCGCGGTGTCAACTTCCTCCTCGTAAAAGTCAGCGACTTTAACCAGAACTTTGTCCGTTTGTCCGGTTTCTTCACCGACAGACAACATCTGTGCTACGATTGGCGGATATAAATCGTCCTGCTCTGCAATAATTTTTGACAAGACTTCACCGTTTTGGACTCGCTTAGTAGCTTCTTTAAGGGATTTTTCGTAGGCGACATTTCCGACGGCGCGCGAAGTTACGTCTAATGCTTCAAGCACAGCTACGCCCGCGCCGATAAGAGCAGAAAAGGTTCGAGTAAAGCGGGCGATTGCCACCTTCTTAACAATTGGTCCGACAGCTGGAACTTTGATGATGATATTGTGAAATTTTACGCGACCTTTTGGAGTTTTAATATAGCGAATTAATAGCCAAATGCTTCCGGCAAATATTGGAATGATTATATACCAGAATGACACCACAAAATCGCTAATTCCGAGCATAATCTCAGTAAGAAGTGGCAATTTGGCGTCGGGTCCGCCCATGTCTTTAATAGTTTTACCTATGACTGGAATAATGAAGATCATCAAGATGAAGAAGGCGATAATTGTAATAATCAAAAGGACGATCGGATATGTCATGGCGCCTTTAATCTTTTTCTTCATGGAGGAGTTTTTTTCTTGTTGTAGGGCTAGGCGCTTTAGGATGTCATCCAAAATACCTCCAGTTTCACCTGCAGCAACCATATTTACGTAGATGTCATTGAAAGTTTCTGGATGTTTACTAAGGGCATCTGCAAATGACATACCACCTTCAATGTCCTTTATTACGGCGTTGATCGTGTCTCGAAAATTGGCGCTTTCGGCGTGTTTTGCCATAGAGTTAAGGGAACGAAGAATAGGAACGCCAGCTGAAACCATGGCGCTTAATTGGCGAGTAAACATCACCAATTCTTCAGTTTTGGCGCCTTTCTTTTTCTTGCCGAAAGAAAAACTAAGCTCTTTTTTTGCGCCTTTTTCTTCAATTTTTATCAATTGTCCGCGTGACCTCAAATTATTAATGGCAGATAGTTTATCGGCCGCTTCAATCGTTGAAGAGACGGTCTCTTTCTTTTTATTGACAAGCAAATATTCAAAAATTGGCATAATATTACTCCCTTGTTGCCCTCAAAACTTCGTCCACGGTGGTGATCCCGCGCAGTGATTTAATAAGTCCGTCCATCTGCATTGTCACCATGCCTTCGGAAATCGCTTGATCTTGAATATCGTTGCTGGTGGCGTTGGCGGTAATCATTTTTTGGATAGGGATGGAAATGCCAAGAACCTCGTAAATGCCAACACGCCCCTTGAATCCATTATGTCCACATTCATCACAGCCTTCTGGGTTCGGCCTCCATAATCGTTCAATTCCTGAATCGGTTGATCCCATGGGCGTGTCGCCGCCAATTTTATCGTCAAAAGCTTGCTGTTCGAGATCATGGATTTTCTTGATCGACTCGGTGTTTATCTTAAACATTTCGGTGATATACTTTATTTCTTCTTCGTTTGGAGTGTATTCTTGGCGGCAATTCATACACAGGCGCCTAACTAGTCGCTGTCCAATCACCGCCTTTACTGTTGAAGCGATCAAGAATGGCTCAATTCCCATATCCAGCAGACGTGGCAAACATGTCGCAGCGTTATTTGTGTGCAGAGTAGAGAACACCAAGTGTCCGGTCAGCGCCGCTTGAACACCAAGGTTTGCGGTTTCGCCGTCGCGAATTTCTCCGACCATGATGATATTTGGGTCTTGGCGAAGTAGTGCCCTTAGTCCTGAGGCGAAAGTCATCCCGGCTTTGGCGTTGGTCTGGGTTTGATTGACTCCTGGGATTTTATATTCCACCGGGTCTTCAATTGTGGAAATATTGACATCTGGAGTATTAAGTTCCGACAAAACGCTGAACAAGCTGGTCGATTTCCCCGATCCGGTCGGTCCAGTCACTAGGATCATTCCGTTCGGCTGAGCCATTGCGTCTTTTACGGTTGCGAGCGACAGACCCCAATATCCAAGCTGATCCAGTTTAACAGCCTGGTTCGATTCGTCCAAAATACGCATAACCACTTTTTCGCCGTCAGCAATTGGTAATGTCGAAACACGAAGCGCGTATTGTTTTCCTGAAACTTTTATCTTAAATCGGCCGTCCTGTGGCACGCGGCGTTCGTCAATTTTCAGATTAGAGAGAATTTTAATGCGGCTCACTAAAGCGCCGTGAACGTTTCGTGGCAATTTGTTAACTTCCTTCAAAACACCGTCAATTCGATAGCGAACCTGAACGTAATCCTCGCGCGGCTCAATGTGAATGTCAGAAGCGTTGGATTTTATGGCGTATTCCAGTAACAAATTAACAGTTTGGGCAATTGGTGAATTTTCCGCGAAATCGTCTTGGCTAACGTTTTGGTCTTCAGCAGAAGCGTCTTTTTGCACTGCGATAACTTCGTCGAGCTCGGCGTTAATATTGCCGCGATAATTTTCCAAACAGTCCAAAATGTTGCTTTTTGTCGCTAGGAAAACCTTAGTGTTGTAGCCAATTTCTTTCTGAATAAAGTTCAACGCCTGCACGTCGTCTGGATCTTCCATCGCAAGTGACAAGCTATCGTCCTCATTTTTCTCAAAAAGCACAACATTATACTGGCGCGCGATATGTTCAGGAATTCGTTTCAATATATCTTCGGGAATATCCTTTGGCTCAATTCGCACGAAAGGCACGCCGATATAATCGCCGATCAACTTTGTCAAATCTTCCTCAGAAATGACTTTTTGTTCAATAGCGGTTTCTTGCAATGTTTGCTTCGACCGTTCAGCGATCAATTTCAAATCAGCAAGCTGCGGCTCATCAACAACCCCACCTTGTTTCAGAATGCTCTCAATTGTCTGGTCTGAAACACGCATAACTCTTATGGTTATTGTACTATTATCGCCAAAAAAAAGCTAGCATAGTATAATATAAGAGTGAATATTTCTGGTGAAGAGAAAATGCGAGAATTGGGCGCGGCAATTGGTCGGGCTGTTTCTGGCGGGGAAGTGCTGGAATTGGTCGGTGATATTGGCGCGGGGAAAACCACATTGACGAAGGGAATTGCGCAAGCTTTAGAGATCAATGAGCCAGTTCAGAGTCCAACTTTCACGATTTCACGCGTGTACGATTCACCTCGCGGTCTGAGTTTGGCGCATTACGATTTTTATAGATTGGGAAATGCTGGAATTATGAGCGAGGAGATTCGTGAAGTGGCGGCTTCTAATTCGGTGGTTGTAGTTGAATGGGCTGGCGCTGTTGACGATGCATTGCCGAGTGATCGGTTGGTGATAAAAATTACTGCGACTAGCGAAGAAGGGCGGCTTGTGGAATTTCACCCTGGTGGCAAAAAATCTGATGAACTTTTGGGAAAAATAAAGGAGAATATGGCGTGATAATTTTATTGGACACTTCAACATCAACATGTTTTTTGACAATAGTCAATGGAGAAAATCGTCAGGATTTTGAATGGGAAGCTAGGCGAACGTTGGCGCGGAATTTGTTGAAATTTTTGGAAGAAAAGACTGGCGATTTACATCTGATAAGCGGCATTGGCGTGATGAAAGGGCCGGGAAGTTTTACGGGGCTGAGAATTGGTTTGACGGTTGCGAATACGCTGGCGGACAGCTTGAATATTCCTATTGTTGGCGCGATGGGTGACAATTGGCGTGATTTGGCTTTGGATAAATTACGTTCTGGCGAGAATGAAAAAATTGTTATGCCAGAGTACGGTGCTGCTGCAAATGTCACTGCGCCGCGAAAATAATTTTTATCGCCCAAACCATCAAAACCGTGTATAATTAAATTACGGCGGTTTGTGATTTTTGATTCGCCGGATTAGATAGTTTGAAGTTGATTGGCTGTTGATATTTTTCCTTGAGACGAACACTCAGGGGCGGCTGATCGGAAAGGAATGATAATGATAGAAGTAATTATTGCCGCGGCTGTTGGAGCTGGCGCGGGCGCTGCTGGTCTTGTTGGATATCAGAGAACTCGCCAAATTAACGGTAAAAATCAGATTGAGCGAGATCTGGCGGATGCAAAAACTAAGGCGAGCGACATTGTCCTAAAGGCTAAGGACGAGGCGCTTAAGATTGAAAATGAACGTCGCAAGGAATGGCAAAAGACCGAAAATCGTTTGGCGGATCGCGAGAAGACCCTGGACAATAAATTGGAGGAGCTTGATCGACGAGCGGAAAAACTGCGCGCGCATGAGGATGAAGTTGATAATCTTAAAAATGAAATTCGCGATATTCGCTCCAGACAGCAAGAGAAATTGGAAAAAATCGCTGGATTGAAGAAAAAAGACGCTGCCGATAAGTTAATGCAGATGACTGAGCGCGACATTAAGCAAGACTTGGTCGGTTTGGTGTCGAAACTACAACATGATGCAATGGATGACGCTGAAGAGCGGGCACAAATGATTTTGGTGACTGCAATGGAACGAATGAGCAGTGAAGTTACCGCTGAGCGCACGGTGACTGCAGTCAAACTGACTGATGATGAGATGAAGGGTCGAATTATCGGTAAGGAAGGGCGTAATATCCAGGCGTTGCAGCGCGAAACTGGCGTCGATATTTTAGTTGACGATACACCTGGCATGATTATTTTGTCGAGTTTTGATCCTGTTCGCCGACAAGTGTCTCGCTTGAGTCTTGAGATGCTAATGAAGGATGGTCGTATCCATCCTGCGCGCATTGAAGAAGTAGTTGCTAAGGCTAAAAAGCAGATTGAAAAAGAAGTTCGCCAAGCCGGTGAAGATGCTATGCGCGAAACTGGCGTGGTTGGGATTCCGAAGGAGATGCTACTGCTTCTTGGTGAGCTGAAGTTTCGTACCAGCTTCGGGCAGAACGTTTTGAAGCATTCGACTGAGATGGCACAAATTGCTGGAATGATTGCTGAAGAAATCGGCGCGGATGTGCGCATTACGAAGATTGCTACACTTCTTCATGACGTCGGCAAGGCGGTGTCGCATAAAATTGAGGGTAAACACCATCATATTGGGGCGGAATTGGCTCGTAAATATGGTATGGACGAGAGAATTGTTCACGCAATCGAAGCGCACCACGATGATATCGAAGCGACAACTCCAGAGGCAATTATTGTTCGAGTTTGTGACGCGGCTTCGGCTGCGCGTCCAGGTGCGCGTAACGTTTCTGCTGAGAATTTTGCAGAGCGAATGCGCGATTTGGAAAACGTCGCTACGAGCTTTGAGGGAATTGATAAGGCTTATGCGATTTCTGCTGGTCGTGAAGTTCGTGTAATCGTAAAACCTCAGACGATTGATGATTTGTCGGCGATTAAATTAGCGCGAGATATTGCCACGAAAATTGAGTCGACAATGCAATATCCTGGCACCATTAAGGTTAACGTGATTCGCGAAACGCGAGCAATTGAGTTTGCTAAATAATGAAATTTACAGATGAAGAGCGACGGGCTTGGCTGGCAAGTTTGGATAGGCGCTTTTCCAGTGCGGCGGTGCTGATTGAAAATGAGCAGGGCGAACTATTGATCGTCAAGGCTGGTTATAAAGACCATTGGTCGCTGCCTGGTGGCATTGTTGACGCTGGAGAATCTCCGCTGGAAGCGGCGGTGCGCGAAGTGAAAGAAGAAGTTGATATTCAAGTTGATCCTAAGGATCTAAGTCTTGCGATGGTCGCTTCGCGTCATTCTGATGAGTTTTTGACACATCAATTTGTGTTTTTTACGAAGCTAGAAAACGATGCTTTTTCTGAGATAAAATTGCAGGAATCGGAAATTGTGGCTAGTAAATTTATTGCCAAAAATGAGATTGATTTTGAAGACATGTCGCTACTCTGGGCAATCAGATTTTGGGCAATTGATAAATTCGGTTACGTAAATACGAAAATTATTGATAATGACGGCGTGAAAAAAGAGGTTGTAGAATTTTTTGCGCCGATGATTGGAGGGAATAATGGGAATATTAGTTATTAGTCGGCACGGTGAGAGCGAGTGGAATCTACTCGGTAAGTGGACTGGCTGGACGGATGTTAATTTGACGGAAAAGGGTCATAATGACACCGTGCGATTGGGTGCTTTACTGAAAGGCATGGTATTTAATGAAGCTTACACTTCGTCATTAAAACGTACACAACAAACTTTGGCTGCGCTACTCGAAGGGTGCGGAGTCAAAAATCTACCAACAACGCATGCAACTGAGTTAAACGAGCGTGATTACGGTGATTTGACTGGAAAAAATAAATGGGAAGTTAAAGCGGAGATTGGCGAAGAGGCTTTTAATGGTATTCGACGCGGTTGGGATTATCCAGTGCCGGGCGGCGAAACTTTGAAAGATGTTTATGCGCGGGTTGTTCC
>CALIRX010000003.1 GCA_938042055.1 uncultured Candidatus Saccharibacteria bacterium | reverse complement strand
TCTCATCTTTAATTTCTTTTTTGATCACATCCAAATCATATTTGCCAGAAAAACTACGCGCCGCTTTTTGCTTCAAGTATTGACGAATCATATTCATCAATTCTTCAGAGTCGCGCAAGTAAATAAATCCGCGAGAAATAATGTCTGGGCTGGTCAATAATCGTCCCGTGCCACGCTGTACAGTCAACACCACAACGAACATTCCCTCTTGCGACATATGAATACGATCTTTCAGCACAACCTCAGAAACAATTGCACCAGTATCATCATACATTACTCCGCCAACGTGAATTCGCCCAGCCTTCTTTGCTTGCCTTTCGATATCAATTTCAATAATATCTCCAGCATCGCACACAAAAATATTCTTGCGAGGAATTCCACATTCCTTTTCCGCTAACCTGGCATTATGCACCAACATGTGGAATTCACCGTGAATTGGCATATAGTAAGTTGGGTTAAGCGCGTTGATCAATTTGACGTGATCGTCATAATATCCATGACCTGACAAGTGTAATGGACCAACACCCGTCAAGTGAGTCTTTCCGTTTTGAATAACATCAGAACCCTCACGCATCAGACCGTCAACCGTTCGCACCACGCTTTTTTCATTGCCAGGAATTGGATTTGAGCTAAACACCACAACGTCCGAACCCTTAATTTTCATATATTTATGAGCGCCCGTCGCCATGCGATTTAAGACGGCGTTAAATTCACCTTGCGAGCCAGTACAAACTACGGCAATTTGGTTATCTGGCAATTTAACAATATCTTCCATCTTCATGATGGTATCTTTAGGAATCTTAATCGTCCCCGAACGCAGCGCCACCTCCAGGTTCTGAATCATCGAAAATCCAGCAAACGCCACCTTGCGTCCGTGCTTATGAGCCTCTTCCAAAATTAATTGCAAGCGATGCACCTGCGACGAGAAACAGCTTAAAATTACTCGACTATTACTAAACTTGTCCATCACCTGACCGATGGAATACTGAATATCAAATTCCGTATGAGTATGTGTGCCAGCCGACTCACAGTTGGTCGACTCGTTCATAAACATCAAAATACCTTCTTTTGAAGCCACTTCCGTAAGTCGCTCAAGGTCAAACTTCTGACCATCAACTGGACTTTCCTCAAATCGCCAGTCACCAGAATCGACAATCACGCCCATTGGAGTTCGAATAATCACCGCCGTAGAATCAGGAATTGAGTGGTTAACTCGTACCAACTCGATTGAAAAATGCTTAGAAACTTGAACAATTTCGTGACTCAACGGATCCATCACTCGATAATCTGGCTTGAAATCCACTTCTGAATCGTCCATCGTTCGATCAAGCATACCAATCGTAAACTTAGAGCCATAAACTGGCGCTGGAATACGATGAATAAAATGACGGAACGAGCCAATGTGATCAAGGTGTCCGTGAGTAAATACGTGCGCCTTAATCTTGTGCTTATTCTCTTCCAGCCAAGTAATATCCGGCGTAATGTAATTGATGCCTGGATAATCACTGCCCGGGAACAGAAATCCCATATCTACGATGATAATCTCATCATCATATTCGATGGCGTTCATATTCTTACCAATTCCCATTTCACCCACGCCACCAATCGGAATAATCCGAAGCTTCGGCTGACCACCGCGAACAGGTTTTGGTTGCATTTTGGCGCTAAATTGCTCACCACCGTATCCGTTATAAACCGACTTATTTACAGGAATATCAATCAAGTGCTGTGAAGCCCTGAGATTAACGTTCTCGCTCGTTCGTCGCTGAGCTCTAAAAACTTCACCCTTACGAGTAGTTGTGTTATTCAAAACTGCATTGTTACTTTTCTTTGACTGCGGACGCTTGTTGGCGTCATCTTTTTGCGGTGTTGCTAGTCGCCGCTGACCCATATTGTTATACTCCTTTTTTATTACAATATAATTCAAAAACCAGGTATAGAGGTGAACTGATGTAAATTCCTCTAGTTAGTACTCTTATATTAGCAAACCGCTCATATTTTGTCAAAGAACAATGTTTTATAACAGAGGTCAATTAATCATCGCCATCAACCGACGTGTGTGCGAATTTACGCTTGCCACGATAAGCAAAGAAGCCGATTGTCAATAAATTAGCCACCAACAAGAATCCAACCAAAACCCACATACTGCCGCCGTAAAATGCGTTATCTAACCCGCCCGAAATAGCCTGGCGCAATGCACGAATCGAGTAAGTCATCGGCACTAGCGGATTAATTGCTTGGAAGAATCCGTTGGCAGTTTGGATTGGGAATGTTCCCTCGCTAGAACCCAATTGAAGCACCAAAAGAACCATCGCCAGGAATCGCCCTGGATTATCCAAAACAATCACCAAAAGCGACACAATCGACATATATGCAAACGACGTCAGATAAATTGCCCCGATAAAATGCGCTGGATGCTCTGGAGTTAGCCCTAAGAAAAACACCATCACCAACATCAAAATCGTTGCTTGCATAAAGGCCGCCATGCCAGCCACCGAAGCTTTGGATAGCCACCAACGAATCGCACTTTCCTGCTCAGAAAAAGTTTTGCGAATCGGATAAATAACGTTCAGAACGAGTGCCCCAACGAACAAACTTAGCGACAAAACATACGGCGACAAAGCGTAGCCATAGTTCGGAACATTACCCTTTTCCGTCATTTCCGACTTCACTGGATTCGCAATTTGCTGCTGAGTCGTAGCGCCAGTTGGTTGAATTTTTATGCGACTAGAAGCGTCCGCCAATTTATTCGCCAGCGTATCCGCGCCGCTTGCCAGTTGCGAAGTTCCATCAATTAACGCGCCCGAGCGACTTTCTAATAAACTCGCACCATTCGCCAATTTTTGACTGCCCGATTTCGCTTCATTTAAGCCGTTTGTTAAGCTTGCCGAGCCCGCCAGCAATTGATTATTCGCAAATCGCACGCTGTTATAGCCGTTAAATGCGGTGATTGCGTTTGGTGTCAATTGATTCACACCGTTGTTTAATGTAGAAACTCCAGCCTGAAGTTGCGTTTGTTGCGCTGATAATTGCTGTTTTAGCACTTGAAGGTCGTCACGTAGCGTCCCCGTCTGCGCGATAATTGTCTGAGTTTTTGTGAATGCTTGAGAAATATTGCTGATTTGCGGCAAACTTATCGTCGTAGAATCGCTACCAGAAGCGGCTGCTTGCGCGCCCAAAGTCCGCAAAGTATCGCCCACCGCCAACAAGTCGGATTTCGAATCTTCTATTGTTTCCTTTAAAGTTTGCGCTTCCGTTTCTACCTTGTTTTGTTGAGACAAGAGCACTGGTGATGGATTCCTCACACTGGCGTTTAACTGATTTATGCCCGATTGTAATTGTTTCATTCCGCTAGATAATTGCGATAATTGAGATTCGGTCGGCAAATTGTTCGACAATTGCTCCAATCCCGCCTGCAATTTACGAGAACCGTCGCTGAGTTGCGCCAGCCCGCCAGTCAAGGATTGCTGGTTTACTGCCAACTGTTTCACGCCGCCAACGTATGTTTGTGTGCCAGATTGCAATCGCCCTAATCCGTCGTGCAAAGTTGATGCGCCGTTAGCCGCCGTATCCAGCCCTATTCCAAGCTTGTCCAAATTCTCCAAAATTCCCTTAGCGTACGCCTGAGTGATTTGTTCAGACACCGAAGATTTAACCTTGGCGGCAGCTTGATTACTGACTAGCGAACCGATATAGTTTTTCGCTGGCGTGGTCGTAAAATTAATAACCGCTTGCTGAGGTTCAGATTTGGTAATTGACGCCGCTTTCTGCGAAAAGTCGGATGGAATAGTTACCACTGCATAAAAATGCCCGCTATTCACGCCTTCGTCCGCCTGCTGTTTGCTGACAAACTCCCAACCCAAATCGTGATTATCTTTCAGTTTTTTCTCGACAGATTCGCCTACATTCAGCGATTTGCCATTTAAGCTGGCGCCCTTATCTTCATTCACAAACGCCACCGGCAAGTTTTTTGTTTGTCCGTACGGATCCCAAATTGAACCTAAGAAAAATCCACTATACAAAATCGGGATAAACGAAATCACAGCCATGGATATCAGTAATATTTTATTATTAAACAAATGCTTCCACTCGGCTTGTAACATCTTATTTTTAATCATGTGCGACCTCCTTTGCGACATCTTCCAGCGTCACAGTTTTCAAATATTCACTCCACTTTTCCTGCGCTTCAGAAAAAACCTTTTCTATCATATTCATGCCAATTTCCACCTGACGAGGACGCGATTGAAAAACTCTCTCAATAATTCCCTGAGGCTGGAAAAATGGCGATTCTCCTTCAATTGCAAGGACAACATCATGCAACGTAACTTCGTTCATTTTTCTCGCTAAAATAAATCCGCCACCAGTTCCCTGAGTTGAAGTGATTAGCTTTGCTATTACCAATTTCCGACTAATTTTCTTCAAGTACGTCGGCGAAACCAGCATCTTTTCCGCCAGCGCATCATTAGTTACCGGCGTCGTCCTTTTCGGATCCGCCAGAATTGCCATAATGCAACACGCTTGTTCAACAGCTCCCGATAATCTCATACAAATCCTTTCTCGACTTAGATATAATAGATATCGACTATCCACTATACTACGTCTAGGAAACTTTTGCAAGAAAATAGTCTAATTAAGCGTCGCTGTTCTTCTTCACAAATTCCACAGCCTGAATAAAATCGTCAATTAAAGTCTGACGCATACCGCCGTTATAAAGCGCAGCGGCTGGATGATATAACGGAATCACTACGAATTCAAGTTCATGCAAACGCACTTTACGTGGACGACCGTGTTCTTTACTGATCTGCAATCCCGGAATAAATCCGCCGCCACTGTGCCGCCCTAAGGTCAAAATAGCCTTTGGCTGGATAATTTCTAATTGCCTGAGTAAATATGGCCAAAATTGACGCTTTTCCTCTGGTAATGGATCGCGATTATTCGGCGGTCGATACTTAACAATATTAGTAATATATACATCTGAACGTTGCAAATTGGCAGATTTTAGCATTTCATCAAGGAATTTTCCCGCAGCGCCAACGAACGGCTTGCCCTGCAAATCTTCATTCTTCCCCGGCGCCTCGCCAATAAAAACGATATCAGCATCAGGATTTCCATCGCCCATAACTAATTGCGTCGCCTGATTCGCCAAATCCGAGCAAACCTTCTCTTTTACAATTTCTTCCGCCAACGCATCCAATTTAGCCTGCTTGTCCATATATTTATTCTATCAAAAAATGCCCCGCAAGAAACGAGGCGCTTCTGATATTTAGTAAAACTATTTATTTACCTTGTTTACCAATATAGTTCCTAGGTTATTTAATTCATCGCGAATTTCACCCTCTTCTGCTATTTTTTGTAGTCCCGAAGACCATTCGCGGGCAGTCTTCTGTATCGCGGTAAGAGTGTCGTAAAAATCACTGATATAGTTAGAGTCGTATTTTTTATAATCAGATTTCATCTCAGCAACTTTTGGCAACATTTCTTCAAGTTTTTCCAATTGAGCAGTAAAGTCCTTGACGAATTTCTTGTTGTGCTCATTCTTAATGTCTGCACCCTTAAGATCCTGTCGAGCTTTCTTAACTGCGCTTTCTAAGGTGGATATATTAGAGCTGTTGCTGCTGTCAGAAAAATCAGCTACTGCTGGAAGTATCTTTCCGTAAACTTCATCAAAAGCATCTACTGCAGAATCAAACTTACCTAGCTTATTTTTCAAAGCATCATACTTTTCACGAACCTCTTTGTCGCCAGTAATAGCCTTCATCTTGCCTAGCTCGTTTAATTTACCGTCAACTTCATCCTTTGTCGAGGCAAGTTTTTTGCGAGTAGACTCTAGTGATGTTTTAGTCTCTGAAGTAGAAACATACGAAAGTGACGTCGAAGCTTTATTGTAAATTTCGATTGTATCGTTCACTTTGTCTACAGCAGCTTTATAATCTGCCTTGCTTGGACCACCTAGCAACAAGACGGCTAGGACTACACCAAGGATAATTACGACTAGTCCAATTATTCCGCCGATGATTCCCCACATGGCACCTTTA
>CALIRX010000002.1 GCA_938042055.1 uncultured Candidatus Saccharibacteria bacterium | reverse complement strand
ATTCTGGCAAAAACCGGATTAATAACCTATGCAATGCCAAATTTCTATTGTTTTGGTTTGCCGTCAGAAGCCGATTATTCGTTGGAGTATTTTCGGCGGTGTTTGTTTTTAGATCAGCCGGCAGAACTTGTCGTTCAGCAATCAGAAACATTTTACGATCTTCCGTGGAATTATGACGAAGCTTCGCTGCGCCAAGCTTTGAAAAATGACGGACCGCGAGTCGTACAGAGTGGGTTGGCTGAAGGAATAATGATTGGTGGCAATCTTTGTAGCCTGAATTTGTTGAACGGTACGGAATATTTTCCAAAAGTTGAAGGCGATATTATTTTGTGTATTGAAGACGATAGTTATGATTCAATTCCTGAAACGTTTGAGCGCCACGTGCAGGCGTTGATGCAACAGCCTTTCTTTCGTCAAGTAAGAGGAATTTTGGTTGGGCGTTTTCAGTGCGAATCTCGGGTGACTGACGATATGATTAGCGATATCATTCTTTCAAAGAACATCGATCCAAAAATTCCAGTGATAGTTAATCTTGATTTTGGTCACACTGACCCGAAGTTCACGTATCCAGTTGGCGGTAAATGTGAGGTTGTAGCGGGAAGCAACATTAAAATTACCTCTCAATAGATATGAGTTCAATGTTATAATTCCCATATGGAGACTCCGCCCAATCACAACAAGTTACTAACCGCCAGAGCGCTGCAATGTGCGTCAGCGGAACTTGATGTCGACCCTTCCGACCTGCGAGTTACGCCAGTGAGCGGCGGCTTTTCACGTAATCGCCGAGCCTTGGTGTCGGCGGGCGATCAGACGATTTTTGTCAAAGAAGTTGATGTTGATTTACTACCTGATGATGGCGAGACTGAATTAGCCTGGCTGAAAAAAGATTATGAGGTGATACGGTTGCTACAGAAGGTTCACCCGCAATACGTGGCTGATCAGATTACGCTCAGTGATGATGGATATGTGCTGATGACAACCAGTTATGCATCAGCCGACGGCTGGTTGTGGCGGCCGCCAGCGGA
>CALIRX010000001.1 GCA_938042055.1 uncultured Candidatus Saccharibacteria bacterium | reverse complement strand
ACTTCGGCGGACAGGAGCGAATAGACCATAATTCCCGATTTTTCACTTCCCCAGCCGACAATAATCACAACCTTAAAGTTTACTTGCCAGCCAGAACGGGCATTATTTTAGAGAAAGTTGACTAGTATTGACTTTTATGTGCAAGTGTGGCATAAATTAATACAGTCTTCGTTGACAATCCCGTCAACGAAGGTAGTCCTTACGGAAGGGATGCTATGCACACACACATCGTCAATTTGTTGAGAACTGCGATCCTCGTTTTTGTCGCAGCCGCATTTTTCGTACTCGCATTAGACAGTACCATCAGAGGTACTGTTGTCGTGACCACGATTTACGTGATCGCATACATCTGTGCCACAGCCCTAATCTGGGTCATCAGCAGGAGAGAAAAGTATCCGCTAATGCCCGCAGTGGCCATGACGGTCACCGCAAGCATGTGGGCTGTACTGGTAGCACTAGACGTTAGTTCCGTGATCTTCTCGGGTGCCCCAACTACACTCATAGATCATAGGAGGTGGACCCACACGTTGGTGGAAACCATACTAATGTGTCTACCCTTGACGTTTGTGGCCATAGTCGCACCGTCGTCATCCAAGTGCGACGATGATGACGGCGACAGCGACAATAAGGGCTAACCGCCCGCTAAGAAGTAGTTCGCCTTGAGGCTTAAGCCTTGAGCTAGAGCTCTCTTGGCGGGCTATTTCTATTGATCATGAAATTATTTGTATATCCTATTGACTTTTTAATGTAGATGTTGTAAAATGAATACAGTCTTTGTTGACAATCCCGTCAACAAAGGTAGCTCTTGCGAAAGGAAGTCATGAACGCCGTTACTACCGGCCTAAAGGCCACGATTCTCACCCTTGTTGTCTCTGTGTTCATCGTGTTCACTTTAGACAACACCATCAAGGGGGTCCTCGCCATGGATGTCCTGTTCGTGGCCGCATACATTGCGGCTATTGCAGTCGCCTGGCTTACCTGCAAAGAAGACGGCAGAATTGGACCGCTGCCGATTGCTGCGATAGCAATGACAGGCGTTTTTGGGGCAAAGATTTGGATGTTAATTAATGATATTAACGTCGCAATCTCTTGGTGGGACACTCTATCCACACTACCCGATCCGGGTAGATGGAATAGCACTCTGCCGTTCATGGCAGTGACGTGTGTACCATTACTGCTCATCACCACGATTAAAAGGCCACCGTCACCCAAGTGCGACGATGATGGCGGTGATAGCGACAAGGGCTAACGCCCGTCAAGAAATGAAGTAGTTCGCCTTGAGACTTTCAGTCTCGGCTGGAGCTCTCTTGGCGGGCTATTTCTATTGGCATAAAATTTGTTACACTAGATATTGTGAAGAAAAAAGTACCAAAATTTATTGAGCAATCATTAGCCCGAGTCGCTAATCTTTACAGTTTTGAGCCGGAGCATCATCTGGAGAAAATTGACGAAAGTTTGACACCGAATATGCGAGCTTTGCGCCTGGCTATGAAAGTCGCCGAGCAACTTCTGAGCATGGGCGTGATTGCCCGCGATGTGGTTCGTATGGCACAAGGAATCACGCGGACATATTGCCGCAGACCCGTTCATGTGGACGTGAGCTACACTTTGGTGACAATTTCTCAAGACCGCGGAGTTAGCCATGAACCTTTGACGATGGCGCGAGTTATCGTTCCTGACGACCCTAATTATCAATTGATTCAAGCATTGCAATTATTAGCCCTCGACATTCGTCGCAAGCAACTTTCCCTGGAAGAAGCCGAAGAGCGATTGCAACAAATACTCAAAAAACCCACCGAACATTCCCGGCTAGTCGTTTACGCGGCGGGCGGATTAGTGAGCGCAGGTTCCGTCATTCTATACGGCGGCAGTTTGCTCATGGCGTCAATCGCGTTTCTGCTCGGATTCTCAGCAACTGGACTACTGAGGTGGCTGGGACGTATTGGCGCACCGTTGTTTTATTCGCAAGCCCTCGTGGCGATTTTCGTAACATTGGTGGCGGCGGGCGCAGCTTGGTGCAGCAACTATCTAGGGCTGAGCGTCAACGCAACGTTGTTGGTTATCAGCGGCATCGTTTTATTAGTCGCGGGACTAATGTTTGTCGGTGCATTCCAGGACGCAATCGACGAATATTATATGACCGCTAACGCCAGATTGTTAAAAGTCGTAATGGCAACGGGCGGCGTAATTGCTGGCGTGATGGTCGGATTATACATTGCGACAAAATTTGGCATAACATTCCCTGCGACACCAGATCGATTGACGTTAGCAGACAGACACACTCAATATTTGGGTGCTGGAATTATCGCGGCGGCGTTCGTTCTGAGGAATCATTCTCGATTTTTAGGAATGGTTATCTCTGGATTAATCGCAATTTTCGGCTGGTGGATTTCAAGATTAGCCATGAGTTTTGGTTTTGATATCGTAACAGCGAGTGGCATCGCGGCGGCGGTAATTGGGCTGGTCGCAGTTATGACTTCCAGATTATGGAAATTCCCTTCCCTGGCGATCATCGCGGCGGGAATTGTGCCATTAGTTCCAGGATTGTCACTTTACAATGGGTTGATGGGCGTCGTTCTATATCCACCGAACAGCGCAAGCTTCCTACCAGCCTTGGCTATCTTAGCGCGAGCAATCCTCATCGGCGTGGCAGTAGCAATTGGCGCATCATTCGGCAACATCGTCGGTCGCCCAATTCGCCGACAATTCATCAATTTATTCCGTCGCAACACACAGATATCATGAAAAATAGCCCAAAATTCATTGGATTGTCAGACTCGCGATTATTTCATATGCGCGGAGTGGCATACAAATCTTACGACCTGGCTCGCGAAGTCTTCAATATGGAAGAAGACGTGGCGCGCAGCTTATTTTTAATGGGGCTGACACACGACTTTGCCTACGCTTTTGTTGAAAATCAGACGGATCACGAACATGAAGGCGGCAGGATATTGGAGATATCTGGATTCAATTGGTCCGATTCTGTATTTAATCACGGAGATCCTGATGTGGACGATTGGACAGACGAATTGCTTATCTTAAACTTGGCAGACATGACGACTAGCCCAGATGGCAAGCCGATAGCTATAGACAAACGACTGGAAGATATCGAAAACAGATATGGCACAGATAGCATTCAGGCGACAAAAGCGCGCAAATTGACCAAACGAATCAAAGAAGAGCTCACCAAACGAAACCTAACAATTCCAAACTTATAAACCTGAAATTTAGCCAAACAAAAATCCCCGGATTCGCTCCGAGGATTTTTTATGAGGTAGAGATTATTTATTTCGCTTTTCGATAATCTCTTGTGCAACGTTTGGTGGAACTTCCTCGTATTGAGCCAATTCCATCGTTGAAGCGGCGCGACCTTGAGACATTGAGCGAATGTCCGATGTGTAGCCGAACATATTTGCTAATGGCACAAACGCCTTAATCAATTTAGCGCCACCCATCAAGTCTTCCATAGCGTCGATACGTCCGCGACGTGAGTTAAGGTCGCCGATGATGTCACCCATGAAGTCTTCTGGTGTAGTAACCTCAACCTTCATAACTGGCTCAAGCAAAATTGGGTTAGCTTGCTTAATACCCTCACGAGCAGCCAATGAACCTGCCAATGAGAAGGCCAATTCTGAGGAGTCGACATCGTGGTATGAACCATCGTAAAGTGTAGCCTTAACGTCAACAACTGGATAGCCAGCAATAACACCACCTTCCAATGTTTCGCGAATACCCTTCATTACGGCTGGGCGATATTCCTGAGGAACCACACCACCCTTAATTTCATCAACGAATTCAAAGCCCTTACCAGTCTCATTTGGCTCAAAGCGGACCCAAACGTCACCATATTGACCACGACCACCAGACTGCTTAGCGTGCTTACCTTGAACTTCAGAGCGACCCTTGATGCTTTCGCGGAAGGCAACCTGAGGTTCACCAATATTGGCTTCAACCTTAAATTCGCGCTTCATACGGTCAATAAGAATATCCAGGTGCAATTCGCCCATTCCTGACATAATCGTCTGACCTGTCTCCTCGTCAGTGTGAATTCGGAAGGTTGGGTCTTCTTCAGCCAAGCGCTGCAATGCCAACGCCATCTTTTCCTGGTCAGCCTTTGACTTTGGCTCAACCGCGATTGATACAGGTGGCTCTGGGAATTCAATTGACTCAAGAGCAATTGGGTGAGCTACGTCAGACAACGTGTTACCAGTTGCAGTAGATTTCAGACCAACCACAGCGGCGATGTCACCAGCTTCAACCTTGCTAATTTCTTCACGCTTGTCAGCAAACATACGAACGATTCGTCCAATTCGCTCTTTCTCGCCAGTTGTCGTGTTAAGTACGTAGCTTCCTGAGTTCAAAACGCCAGAATAGACACGAACGAAGATCAATTTACCAACAAATGGGTCGGCAGCAATCTTAAACGCCAAAGCGGACAAAGGCTCTTTATCTGATGGCTTGCGGCTAACTTCGTCGCCAGTCTTTGGATTCTTACCCCAAATTTCATCAACGTCTAGCGGGCTTGGCAAGAAGTCAACCATCAAGTCAAGCAACTTCTCAACGATCACGCCGCGACCGTCACCACCAGTAACTAGGTAGAAGTCACCAGCCAAAACGCGCTTACGTAGAGCCATCTTTAGCTCGTCGACGGTAATAGCTTCTTCGCCCTGCTCCAAGAACTTCATAGTAAGTTCGTCGTCAGCTTCAACAGCATTTTCAACCAACAGAGAACGTGCGTTCTTAGCTTTTTCAAGCATATCAGCTGGAATTTCGCCAACCTTAAGTTCGTGATCCGTGTAGTCGTCATATGTATATGCCTTCATGTCAATCAAGTCGACAACACCGTTGATAGTCTTTTCAAAACCAATTGGCAAGTGAACTGGGAAAGCTTGCTTACTCAAGCGGTTGTGAATTGACTCAAGAGATTTGTAGAAGTCACCACCGGTCTGGTTGATCTTGTTAACGAAACAAATACGTGGCACGCCGTACTTATTGGCCTGGCGCCAAACGGTTTCAGACTGAGCCTCAACACCCATCTTACCGTCAAAGACTGTAACTGCACCGTCAAGCACGCGCAAACTACGCTCAACCTCAGCAGTAAAGTCGATGTGCCCTGGGGTGTCGATAATATTGATCTTGTGATCTTTCCAGAAACAAGTCACAGCAGCTGACGTAATAGTAATACCACGCTCTTTCTCCTGTGCCATCCAGTCGGTGGTAGCACCGTCACCTTCACCACGAACCACACCGATCTTATGTGTCAAGCCAGTGCGATACAAAATACCCTCAGTTGTCGTCGTTTTACCGGCGTCAATATGGGCAATAATACCAATATTTCTAAAATTCTTTAGCGGAACATGCGTCTCTGCCATAAATTTTCCTTTATATTACGTTAATTTGCCGAGATTTTTGGTAAATTTTTTGGCACCAAAAAACTACTCTTGCGTTTTATTATATCAGTTATCTATGTTTTTGACTAGCTCTGAGCCGGAGGATTTTTAGACTCGTTGTCGCTCGGAGCTGGCGTCGCAGGCGGATAGTTAGCTGGAGGCTGTTGCATAGGCGGCTGCGCGTATGTTGGTGGATATTGACCAGGTTGCTGCTGATAGTAGTTTTGCGGATATTGTTGTTGTGGTGGAACTGGCTGCCGATACGGCTGCTGCGGATACTGAGGCTGCTGCGGGAATTGTCCAGCGGTAGGATATGGATAAGCATTCATTTTGCGTCGATTACTAAGGGAAACAGCAATTGCGATAATTGACACCGTTAAGAATAATGCCCCCGTTGAAAGAATCACCACAACCACAATTATAACTGTAGTGTTATTTTCTGATTCGCTAGCTCCAGCTTCTGCGCTAGACGCCTCGCTTTCCGTAGAATCATCTGGAGTATTGGATGAGACTTCGATCATCTTTGCTACTAAATAATTGTCGGGATATTTTTTATCCAATTGCTCAAATTTAGCTTTTGCCTGAGAATATTTACCTTGAGAAAAACTCTCCAAGCCATCTTTCCAAAGCTTAGTCAATTCGCCGTCCGCCGATAACGCAACATTATTTTTCTTCGTCATAGTCTTCAGATCGGCGATATCACGAAATATCCCCTCTCCGAAGCAAGAATTGTTGCGCTCGCTCCTATCCGCACAGGATGAACCGCCGTAGGTGTTTAGTCCAATCTGCTTACCATCGTCATCAAACGCTGGACCGCCACTGTTGCCTGCCGCAATTTGCGCACTCATTGAAAACAACTTATGGCCACCCGCGTCACTGCCCGAACCAGAAACATTCCCCTGAGTAACGGTTGGCACAGTCTTACTCTTCTTCGTATTTACACCGTCGTCGACAATCGCTGGATAGCCAATCGCCGTCACCCGATCACCTCTAGAAATCCTAGAACTATCGCCCAATTCCACCGCTGGAAATCGCCCTTCGACCTTCAGAATCGCCACATCACTTTTGTCGCTATTCAGATCCATGCCATGACCCTTCAAATCAACTTCCGCGTCAATTTTCTTGGCTGGAATATTAGTCTTCGTCTTTTTCCACTTAAGATTACCCGAACCGTCATCTTCGCGCGCAATAGGTTCGCTTGATGTCTGAATGACATAATCATATCGATCGTTTTGCGAGCGTATATTATCAGCGGGAACTTGGTTGATAAATCCTATAATCGCCGCCTGTGCGCTCTGATCGCCATTTCGTGCCTTATTCACCAAATCACGAAGCGTATCTCGAGTCACATAGCCCGCGTCCATTACAAATCGCAAATATCTATTCCAATGATCATCCGTGTTGAGGCCCATGATCATGCTTTGGTTCGAAACCTCAGTCACATGTCCATTTGTAGCGATGTAGCCGTCGTCAGAAACAATCGACCCGCTACCAATTCCACCCGTACACAAACCATTCAGCTGCATGCTCGCGCCGTTTTGCGCCGTGTAAATCATATCAGCACAACGATATGTTCCCACGCGGACAGTAGCAATTTGATTCCTTGCCACCACTTTAATAACAGAATCTTCGTCCAGTTCATCCAAAGTATTCGTAGTATCTTTATCTTCTGAGAAATTTTCCGCCTTAGTTTCGGTCTTAGCTATCGTAGCGGAAGCCACTTGCGCCTCATTATTACCATCAGCCCTGACCAAGTAGCTACTGTCTGGATTCTGGAAAGTAACCTTAGCAACCAGCGTCTCCAGCTGGTCAATATACGGCTGCGTGTACGAATTCTTGCTCAATGCAAAAATCGTCATCCAGTAAGGTCTGCCGTTCTGAATTGTCAAGTAAGTTATTTTTTCACCAGTTTTCTGCCACTTGCCGTCAATAGTGCTTCCGTAATCGACGACCATTTTCTTAAACTTCCGTCCAGAAATCGTCGCGTCGCTAGTGTGATATTTTAAGTTTGGATTATCCTTTTTCTGCTTGTTAATATCACCCTGAAGCATTAAATCCAAATCTGAATATTTCTTCGTGTCCTTGTATTCCTCGGGCATCGTTGAGCGATCAAAATAAGCTTTTTTACGCGAAGTTATGATTGAGAAGTCTGGCATAATTTTTCTAAATGAAAACTTCTCTTCTTTCTCGTTCGGCTTTTCTGAACCTTTTCTGAAATGTAATCGCAAAATCGCATAAGCACGACTTTCTTTCAACTCGTCATCAGCATACGTAGTGGCACTATACTGTTTTTCATTAGAATCACTATTTAAGACGTGACCTTCGCCGGTAAAAATACTCTTGTCGTATCGAATTGAATAGCCATATTTGGAAACGACTTTTTGCAAGCTCTTCGCATCTTCTTCGGCAAAAATCTTCTGGATCTTCTTTTTTGCGGTTTTACTAACTCCGGAAGAGCGGTTATTATTAACGACAATCAGCCCAACTATAACGGAGATCAAGAAAACTACACCCAGAACGATGGCTACAATTTTTAATTTCTTCATAGACTTCTGATTCATACTGCTCCAATCCTAACGATAATTTACAAATTGCAAAGGCGTGTCATAATCACTTTCTCGCAACAAACTAATCACTTTTTGCAGCTCATCCTTCGATGCAGAAGTAACACGAACGAGGTCGCCCTGAATTTGCGGCTTAGCTTTCGGCGCATTAGCGCGAATATCAGCGGCAATTTGCTTCGCCGTCGGCTGATCAAGACCTTGCTTGAACGGAATTTCCCAAGTCGTTTTCAGGTTCGAAACAACTTTTTCTTTTGATAAATCCAGAACTTTACTTGACTGACCACGCCCCGCCAATTTCTTACGCACAATGTCCAGCACGGCGTCAACTTGCCAATCGCTGTCGCCGGTAATTTTCAGACCCTTTTTATCATCCAGCCAATCAATTGCCGCGCTCGTCCCCTTAAAATCATAACGCCCTTGGATTTCTTTTTCAGCCTGCATGAAAACATTATTCATCTCAGCCTTGTCAATTTCTGACACAATATCAAACGAAAAACTCGCCATCTTCCCTCCTAATTTTTTCTATTATACCAAAAAATCGCCCTATTTAGAGCGATTTTCTGATTTTGCTTTCAAGCAATAATTAGCCGCGAGCAAAGTGCGCAAAGGCGCGGTTAGCTTCAGCCATCTTATGGGTGTCCTCCTTCTTCTTGAAGGCAGCACCAGCTTCATTGTAAGCGTCAACGATTTCCAACGCCAAACGCTGTGAATATGGCATTCCGTTGCGAGCGCGGGCTGCTTGAACTAGCCAGCTAAACGCATAGTGCAATTGTCGATGTCCCTGAACTGGGAATGGAATCTGGTAGTTAGCACCACCAACGCGGCGAGATTTAACCTCAAAGCTTGGGCTAACGTTCTTCAATGCTTTTTCAAACACTGCCAATGGATCTTCAGAATCCAATTTCTTAGCAGCAGTTTCTAGAGCTGCGTAAACAGCGCGCTCAGCCGCCAATTTCTTACCGTCTAGCATTGACTTGTTGATCAAGCGCTGGACCAGCACGCTTTGGTATCGGCGATCAGGTTTAAGTTCACGCTGCAACTTCTTGGTAACTTTACGAGGCATGATTATTTATCCCCTTTCTTTGTACCGTACTTAGAGCGACCCTTCTTACGGTTGTTGACGCCTTGAAGGTCAAGCGCACCACGTACGATGTGATAACGCACACCAGGAAGGTCAGGCACACGACCACCGCGGATCAAGACCACAGCGTGCTCCTGCAAGTTGTGTCCTTCACCACCGATGTACGCCCAAACTTCATAGCCATTGTTCAACTTAACACGAGCAACTTTACGCAAAGCTGAGTTTGGTTTCTTTGGCGTCTTAGTCGTCACACGCACACAAACACCACGCTTAAGCGGTGCATTCTGGTCGTAATAACGTGTTTTTAGGGCGTTATGAATACGACCTAGTGCTGGCGACTTGGACTTTTTCTTAGCCGTTTGGCGCGGTTTGCGCACCAATTGGTTGATTGTTGGCATCCAATTTCTCCTTGGTTGATTAACTAATTATGGCAATTTGCCTTACGGTTTGGATTCAGCAACTCCGCCCCGTGTCTATACCTTTTCCGCCGAGATTGCGATCTGTACACATTCAAAACACCGCGCACTCCGAAAAGAGGAAACTCTACATCTATTCTAGCACAGATTTCGTAAAAGTAAAATCGCTATCCAGACTCAGAGGCTAAATGATCAGACTTAAGAACAGGGTACTCATTGTCAGAGATGAATTCCTTGCACGGAATAAACATAACTTATCACACATACTCACCCTAATCCGTCACCTCCACTAGGAATATTTTCTTTTCAAAGCCGCCGCGTTTTTCTGCTTTTTCTGCACGAATTTTTTCTAATTCTTCCGCAGTACAACTATGCAGGCTTGCGAGAGCATAGACTACTTCCATGATATCGGCAAGCTCATCGGTATTTTTATCTTTTTTATATTCCTCTACCTCTTCGACTAGCTTTTTCGTAAGTTCCACGGCGTATTCGTCTGCTGTAAGTATTTTGTGAGTCGGCTTTTGCCCGTTGGCCTTAATGATTTCCAAAATTTTATCGCGGACAAGTTTGTTGTATACTGGCATAAAACCTCCTTTAATTGTTTATATTATATAATTTTTTTCCTATAAAAAATCAATTTAAAGTAAAAACTCCACCCCCGTCCGTGGAGTTTTTACTCGACACGGCGAGAGTGGAGTATTGCTCCACAGGGCTACTCAGCCTTACCTAGAGCCAAGAATGTCGTTGTACATACTTGGTGAAAGGGTGATTTTCGCCCCAGCTGACTCCTTAAAGGCGCCAGCTATTACAGGAGAAAGTCCTTGCCTTGACACGTCATCTGAGATGACAAGCTGAGGGGGATTAGGGGTGCAGTTTTTCTGCACCCATCCGTAGATCCAAGTATCTTTGCTACAAGCGTAGGAGTGCAGCCAATAAGCTACCTCCTTAGACTGCTCAGTTCCTGGCACATATACGGACATAGACGCCTCTTCGATGTTCTGGCGAACATCGAAGGTGACCCTAGAGACCGGGATCTCTAGGACGTACGACCCATTGTTGCCCTCGAAACTAACGAGAATGGACGTGCTTGACGCCCATTCTCCTTCTCCTTTGACATAGAAAGCACCCCCGTCGTAGGAGACCTGACCACTGCTGACAGTGGTCTTATCCCCTATGATGATCGGATACTCTCTGCCGGACTCTAGTCCAAAGCTAGAGACAAGATCGGACAGCGTCGCTCCTACTCTTTCCTCTTTGTAGTGACTAGTCTGATCCGCATATGACAGCATGTTGGCTACCGCCCACATGATAAACATGAGCAGAAGGATACAAAACACCCTCGCGACCTTGAGCTGGAGATTAGCTGAGCGCCTCTCCTTCTCATCGTCCATGTTTTCGATCTTTTCTGCTTGTTGGGATGTCATCAGATAGACGACAAAGATAGAGATTGTTGCGCCGGCAAAGGTCGCAAATATTGCCGTGACAAGAGGTGCCATCGTAGTTCTCCCTTGCTGTGAAGTGCTCTTTCACACGGTTGTGTGAAAGCTGATATAACTTATATCACACCTAGGTTAAAAAGTCAATACATATCATCCAAAACAAAGACTTAAAATCTACATACAGTGCTTTATGAGCTACCAAATAAAATAATCATCATACGCAAAACACCCGACCTTATAATCAAGGTGCGGGTGTTGCGGATTATTGTGGTCAGACCTACCTGCTAAGCAGCGATTTCTTCTTCACTGAATTCGTCTTCGCTCGGTGTTTCGAATTCTTCATCTTCTTCGACAGCACCAGTTCCTACTGGAATCTTGCGGCCGATGATGACGTTTTCCTTCAAACCGTGCAAGTGGTCGGCTCGACCAGATACGGCGGCGTTAATCAGCACGCGAGTAGTGTCTTGGAAGGATGCGGCTGATAGCCATGAGTCGCTCCAGATTGACACCTTCGTGATACCGAGTAGCAATTGCGTGTAGCTAATCAAGTTCTTACCTTCAGCAGCCAATTGCTTATTTGCATTGACCACAGCGGCCTTAGAAACGATGTCGCCAGTCACGAATTCGCTATCACCAGCATCTTCGATTTGCACGCGACTAAACATTTGGCGAACAATAATCTCCAAGTGCTTGTCAGCCACGTCCTGACCCTGAGCGGCGTAGATTCGCAGAACTTCGTTGATGATGTAGCGCTGGGTTGCCTCAACACCCTTAAGTCGCATCAAATCGTGCAAGTTCAATGATCCAGCCGTCAATCGATCACCAGCTTCAACAATATCGTTTGCCTTAACGACCAACTGCATATTGCCTGGGATTTCATAACGAGTTGGCGAAGCAGCCTCTGCCGCAATCACCAAAGTATCCTCAGCCGACTCAATCACACCGTCAAATGGCGCGATCAAAGGTCGAGTGTCGCTCTCGCCAGTCGCCAAGACATCGCCAGCCTTAACACTTGAGCCAGCCTTAACTACAACAGTTCGGCCCTCCAATGGCAATCGCTCAACCTTGCCAGATTCTGGCGTAATTTGAACGATGTACTTCTTGCCATCTTCCCAAACGTCAACCAAACCAGCAACTTCCGTAATGAATGCTTGACCCTTTGGTGTGCGCGCTTCAAACAATTCTTCAACACGAGGCAAACCTTGGGTAATGTCACCACCAGCAACACCAGAGTTGTGGAAGGTACGAAGCGTCAACTGAGTACCTGGCTCACCGACTGACTGAGCGGCGATAACACCAACTGGCTGATGATTTCCAACCAATTTACCAGTCGACATATCAATACCGTAACTTCGCTGCGGAATACCGTTAAGGTTGTTTGTCGATAATACAGATTGAATCTTAACGCTTTCAATGCTTTCGTCGTCATCAATTGAATCTGCGATTTCACGCGTGATCAATTCGTTCTTATTGACGTGACCTGGAATTGTTTCAGCAGCATAACGACCAGCCAAACGGTTTGAGAAGTCGATCATCGTCTCTTCAGTTTCTGATCGGTAAATTGCGTAACCTTCATCGTCGCCATCAGTATCTTCAACGGTAAAGACGTCTTGTGCAACGTCAACCAAACGACGAGTCAAGTAACCTGAGTCGGCAGTCTTAAGAGCCGTGTCAATAAGACCCTTACGTGCACCACGAGTTGCGATAAAGGCTTCAAGGCTAGACAAACCGCCGGTGTAAGAACTGCGGATTGGAAGCTCAATCTCATGGTTGGTTGCGTCCATCTGAACACCAATCATCGCGCTCGCCAACTTCACGTTGGAAATATCACCACGAGCACCAGAGTTGACCATCATAGAGATACTGGTGTCCATGTGCGCCAATTGGTCTTTCAGGAATGCTGTAATCTTATTGTCGACGTTTCGCCACGCGTTAACAGTTAAGTTGTATCGCTCTTCCTCAGTAATCAAACCTTGGTCGAATTGCTCAGAAATCAAAGCCGCCTTAGCATCACCTTCAGCCACAAACTGAGGGATTTCCTCGAAGTGGACGTAGTCGGTCATACCAGTCGACACAGCCGCAACCGTAGCAAAGCGGAAAGCTTGACCCTTCATGCGGTCTGCAATCTTAGCGGTTTCCTCGGCGCCGTACTTGTTAAAGATTTGCGCCAACACCTTCTTAAGCTGCTTCTTAGTCTGGACATTATTGTCATACGGAAAATCTTCAGGCAGAATCTCATTGAAGAAGACGCGACCCAAAGTTGTTTCACGCATTTTACCTTTCGCAAAGATACGAATTGGGGTTTGCAAGTGAATCACACCATTGTCGTAAGCCATTTCTGCTTCGTAAACAGAGCTGTAAGTTTTGACCTTGTCAGTCTGAGCTTGCGGCTTATCGTAAGTCAAGTAATAGTTACCAAGCACGATGTCCTGCGAAATGTGCAACACTGGCGCACCATCGGCAGGCTTCAACAAGTTGGCAGTTGCGCTCATCAATTCACGAGCTTCAGCCTGAGCCTCTTTCGATAGCGGCAAGTGAACAGCCATCTGGTCACCGTCGAAGTCGGCGTTAAATCCGGCACAAACTAACGGGTGCAACTGAATAGCTTTTCCTTCAACCAAAACTGGCTGGAAGGCTTGAATTGACAAACGGTGCAAACTTGGTGCACGGTTAAGCAGCACATACTTTCCTTCAATTGCTGAATCAAGTGCGTCCCAAACCACTGCCTCGCCAGCCTCAATCAGACGTGAAGCCGAGCGAATATTGTGCGCAAATTCATTCTTAATCAGCCAGCTAATCACGAACGGCTTGAACAATTCCAGCGCCATTTGCTTTGGCAAACCACATTGGTTAATCTTCAATTTTGGACCAACCACGATAACCGAGCGACCAGAATAGTCAACACGCTTACCAAGAAGGTTCTGACGGAAGCGACCCTGCTTACCCTTTAGCATATCGCTCAAGCTCTTCAAGCTGCGGCGACCACCAGTCGAGCTAACTGCGCGACCGCGTGATGCCGAATTGTCAATCAAAGCGTCAACAGCTTCCTGAAGCATGCGCTTTTCATTGCGCTGAATAACTTCTGGCGCGTTAAGCTCAATCAACTTCTTTAGGCGATTGTTTCGGTTGATAATTCGGCGATACAAATCGTTCAAGTCAGATGTCGCAAATCGGCCACCGGACAACGCCACCATTGGACGAAGATCCGGAGGAATCACCGGCAGAACAGTCATACATAGGCTTGATGGCTTAATGCCAGCAGATTCCATACTTTCAAGCATCTTCAAGCGCTTTAGCAACTTCTTCTGTCGCTGACCTTTTGCGGTTTCGGCTTCCTCTGTCAATTCAGCGATAAGCTTTGGCAGGTCGATATCGTCCAAGAGTTCCTTGACCGCGCTGGCACCCATGCCAACTTCAATCAATTCGTCGTATTCTTCTGGCAAGTTGCGATATTCGCTCTCTGAGATCAAAGCGCCCTTATTTAAGCTCTCCAATTGAGATTTCTTACCAACATAAGCTTCTTCCAATTCCTCGACTTCACGACTCTGCTCTTTCGCCAATTGCTTAACGTCGGCGCCATCTTCTTCAGCCATTTTTTCGTAACGGATTTTGATAGCCTTACGAGCCAAATCAGTTTCCGCTTCCAAATCTGCCAAATATTGATCGCGAGTTGCTTCGTCAACACTTAAGATAACGTAAGTTGCAAAGTAAACGATTTTCTCAATATTGCGAACCGTCATACCAAGCAGCTGGCTCATTGCGCTTGGAGTGCCGCGCATAAACCAAATGTGCGCAACTGGAACTGCCAATTGAATGTGCCCCATTCGCTCACGACGAACGATTGACTTAGTGACTAATTCACCATTCTTATCGACAGCAGCTTCGCGTGAACGTACACCCTTAAGCTTTGAGTCGTGTGGATTGATATCCTTAACTGGACCAAAGATTCGCTCACAGAACAATCCGTCGCGCTCTGGCTTTTGTGTGCGATAGTTAATTGTTTCTGGCTTCAAAACTTCGCCGTAGCTCCATTTCAGAATATCTTCTGGGCTAGCTACCGCCAAACGAACCGCGTCAAAATCGCTGATGCCCGTTGCGTTAAATGCAGAATTTGCCATCTTACGCGTCCTCCTTTATTTCTTCTACTTCATCAATATCTTGCACGCTCATGCCATCGTCAATTTCACCGATGTCATCTGATTCGTCCAAGTATTTTTCTTCTTCCTCATTGTCAGCGGCAACAGTTTTGTCTTCTGGGCCACTTGAAGCAATAACGTGCTCAGCGTCAACTGTTGCCTCGTCATCAACCAAGTCAACTCGAAGACCCAAACCTTGAAGCTCCTTAACCAACACGTTGAAGGACTCTGGAAGTTTTGGACCAACAATCGGCTCATCCTTAATGATTGACTCGTAAGCCTTTGCACGACCGTAAACGTCGTCGGACTTAATGGTTAGCATTTCCTGCAAGGTTGCAGCGGCGCCGTAAGCTTCCAGTGCCCAAACCTCCATTTCACCGAAGCGCTGACCACCGTTTTGTGCTTTACCACCAAGCGGCTGCTGAGTAACCATCGTGTATGGACCAGTTGAGCGGGCGTGAATCTTGTCAGAAACCATGTGGTGCAACTTAATCATGTGCATCACACCAACTGTTGTTCGCTCCTCAAACGGTTCACCGGTGCGGCCGTCAAACAATTGGCTCTTACCGTCACGCGCCAAACCAGCTTTTTCTAGCTCATCAGAAATCTTCTCGCTCGGAACACCGTTAAATGACGGAGTTGCTACACGGTAACCCAATGCTCGCGCCGCCATACCAAGATGAGTTTCAAAAATCTGACCAAGGTTCATACGACTTGGCACACCAAGTGGGTTCAAAACTACGTCAACCGGCGTACCGTCCTCTAGGAATGGCATATCTTCAACAGGAAGAACTTTCGCCACAACACCCTTGTTACCGAAGCGTCCAGCCATCTTGTCGCCAACGCCAATCTTTCGTAGTTGCGCAACGAAGATCTGAATTTGCATCAAAACGCCAGCCTTCAATTCGTGACCATTTTCACGACTAAAGATCTTAACGCCAACAACTTTACCGCCGCCTGCATTGTTCATTCGCTGTGATGTATCACGAACGTCCTTAGCTTTTTCACCGAAGATTGCGCGAAGCAAACGCTCCTCAGAACTCAATTCCTGCTCGCCCTTTGGTGTAATCTTACCAACCAAGACATCGCCAGCCTTAACCTCTGAGCCAATTTGAACAATTCCGTTCTCGTCCAAATGGCGCAAACTTTCCTCAGAAACATTTGGAATATCACGTGTCACAATCTCTGGACCAAGCTTCGTCTCACGAACTTCAACGGTGTAATCTTTAATGTTAATGCTTGTCAATCGATCATCTTCAACCAAACGACGACTCATAATAATCGCGTCTTCCATGTTGTAGCCACCCCATGGCATGAAGGCAACCAGAAGGTTTTTACCTAGGGCAATTTCACCGCCGGCAATTGAGGCACCTTCAATCAGAATGTCACCCTTCTTCACCTTGTCGCCACGCTCAACGCGGACTTTTTGGTTGTAACAACGATCGTCATTGTTCTTCACGAAATGTTTCAACGTATAAATCTTTACGCCGTCAGCATATTTAACATGAACTTCGTCGGCATCAGCACGAACGACTTCGCCGTCGGCGCTAGCCTGAATCAAGTGACCACTATTCTCGGCCACGGCCTTTTCAATTCCAGTACCAACAGTTGCAGATTCTGGACACAATAGAGGAACCGCCTGGCGTTGCATGTTTGATCCAGTCAAAGCACGGTCAACGCGAGTCTTTTCAATAAACGGAACCAATGCCGCAGTTGAACCTAGAATCTGACGGTGAGCCGCGTCCATGAATGTAACCTGGCTGGCATCAACTTGTGATGGCTGCATGTTACTGCGGGCGTTAACACGCTCGTCGCGGAAAGTTCCGTCTTCGTTAAGAGCTTCACCAGCATCAGCGATAACTTCACCAATTTCCTGTGAAGCATCCAAATAAACAAGTTCGTCAGTGACTTTGCCGTCTTTTACACGAAGATATGGAGTTTCGATAAATCCGTATTCGTTAACGCGCGCATAAGCTGCCAAGTTCAGCACCAAACCGATATTCGCACCTTCTGGCGTTTCCACTGAACAGATACGACCGTAGTGAGTTGGGTGGGCGTCGCGAACCTCAAATCCAGCGCGCTCACGAGTCAAACCACCAGGACCAGTCGAGCTCAAGCGTCGCTTGTGGCTCAACTCTGATAATGGGTTAACTTCGTCAAGTAGCTGTGACAGCTGGCTTGAAGTGAAGAATTCACGAACAGCCGCAACAATTGGACGAGCATTAATCAATTGACTTGGGCTAACACTTTCCAAATCAGCCACGCTCATGCGATCCATCGCGTTGCGCTGCATTCGGAGCATACCGACACGGAATTGTCGGGCAATCAATTCACCTACCAAGCGAACTCGGCGGTTACTCAATGCGTCAATGTCGTCAGCTGGCTCTTGCGTATTGTTTAGACGAATAATTTCACGCAAAATCGCCACCAAATCGCTCATCTGTAGCGTACGATTTTCTGCTGTATTTGCAACATCCAGACCCAAGCGTTGGTTCAATTTATAACGACCAACCCGCGAATAATCGAACCGCTTAAAGTCAAAGAACATTCGCTCAATCATCTGACGAGCGTTATCAACCGTTGCCAAATCGCCTGGACGCAATCGACGATAAACCTCAATCAACGCCTCGTTTGCGCCACGAGAAGTATCCTTGTCCAAGGTTTCGTCAATATATTTTACGTCACCAGTATCAATATCAGCGAATAATTCCTTAATTTCGCTAGTCTTTGGATAGCCCAAAGCGCGCAACAAAGTCGTTGCTGGCATCTTGCGGCGGCGGTCAATTTTTACGTAAATTGCGCCGTTAGAAGCCGTCTCAAATTCCATCCAAGCTCCACGTCCTGGAATGATTTTTGCGCCGTAGTAATTACGTCCCGCTACCGTTTCAGCAGTGAAGAAAACACCAGCAGAGCGAATCAACTGGCTAACAACCACACGCTCCGTACCGTTGATAACGAATGTACCGCGATCAGTCATCCATGGATATTCACCAAGGTAAATTTCCTGCTCTTCAACTACGCCAGTTGTTTTGTTCGTCAATTCAACTGTTGCGTGTAGCGGAGCTTCAAATGTCAAGTTGTTTTCTTTGGCAAATTGGTCAGTGTTTTTTGGCTCGCCAAAATAGTATTTGCCGAACTTTAATGACAACTTCTGACCAGTGTAGTCGTCAATTGGGTTAATTTCTGAAAATATCTCACTCAAACCTTCTTCGACGAACCAGCGCCAAGAATCTTTTTGGTGAGCGATTAAGTTTGGTAGCGGCAGGGCATTATCACCAGAGGTGAAATAGACGCGCTCGCTACTTGTGGTTGGTTTTTTTGCCACAGGCGTAAACACTCCTCGCTTTAATTAGTGGTTAATAGACGGCCGTGAAGATCTCTAATTCATAGCCCAAAATCACGATTTGCCACTCGCAATTTTCACCCGCCATGAATACACTACTTCTATAACTACTCATTATGACGAAAAACGTCAATAAAATCAAGGGGTTTTACGATATTTTACTCTCAGGCAGCTACTGGTACTTCTTCGGTAGACCCAGTGCGAGCTGGAACAAGCTCGTCGAGCGGACTTTTTGAAGGAACACCCAGTAGTGGATAAGTAGCGTTACTTGAGTCTTCACGTGTGCAACTACTCCAAGGGGGCTTAAACTCCACATCATGCCGAACGTAATACCCAGACACTCCACCTACAACACCGGACAGCCCTTCCTCTCCGCCATGCTTTTCATAAGTACGAGGATTAATACTCCTAACAGCATTAGGAAATCTCTCATTAGCCTTAGGAGAGGCGTAAGCGCAAAGCTTAGTGACGCTGCTTCCCATGGATCGGCCAAAGTCCTTTCGTGCCTGATCTACCATACTCTGGAGATAGCCTGGCCAAGCCTCCTTAGCATTAGCACTCGCGCCAAAAATCTCCATATACATAGGCCTACCCGCTTGACTATCGCCATATTGCGGAGCAGCTCTACCTCTTTTAATAGTCACTCTCGCAGCAGCCAGTAAAGCACTGCTGCCTAACCCCTGTACCACATAAATTCCAGAATCCCACCTGCTCACCTCACGTCGTAAATCATCTGGACTATTGTTGCCATAAATAATACGCATCAACCCAGGATCTGTCTTCTTTCCATCAGTAAGGCTTTCGGCTCCCGACCACATATCACAGATGGTCATTTGAGTCTCACGGTCTATACGATCTGGAGTCAATCTACCTATCTCTACCCTCATTCTTACTTACCCCTTCCGTTCCTTTAATCTTACTCACCAGCATATCATGAATCTCCTCAATCGTCCCGTCAGCAGAAACTACCGGAATTCCGTACGCCTCGGCAATCTCCAAATATCCATCATCGACTTTTTTCTGAAAATCTTGCCCGCGCGACTCAAAAGTGTCGGGATTTTTCAGCTCGCCGCGCATAGAAATTCGCTCTTCCCGCTTATCGCGGCTCAAACTCAAAATAACCATAACGTCCGGCCTTAAGTATTTTTCATCGGTGAATAATTCTGTCAATCGCAGAATCTCCGACTCGTCATAACCTTCGCCTCGCCCCTGATAAACCAGCGTTGAAATATAATTCCTTGCGCTCAAAACAATTTCCCCACGCTCCAACGCTGGCTGAATTTTTTCCCGCCACAATTCACGCCGAGCTGCAGAAAATAGCGCCACATTCACCGCCGCAGAACGCGCCAGATCACCATTTTTAATCACTTTTCGAAGTTCATTTGCTATCGGAGTTGATTTTTCCGGATCATCGCTTCCCGGCTCTTCAATCACGCAAACCGTTCGCCCGATTGACCGAAAATATTCCGCCAATTTCGCGACCTGCGTCGATTTTCCTGTCCCGTCATTACCTTCGATAACTATATATTTTCCAGCGTCGCTCATCATCACCTCGTAATCACAGTATGCGGCTTATTCAGATAAAGCATTATCTTTTTCGCCTTGCCGTCAACTTTTATAAAATGCGTATGCTGATGTATCATCGACTTGGTTTTGCTGCCTTGGGCTCGAGCGTAAATTGAATAGCCACTAGATTCAAACTTCGCAATCTGATTCATATAGTCAATTTTTTCCTCATCGCTCAAATTTGCCAACGAATCGACGTGCCGTTTCGGTATCACCATCAAATGGTCGTCCACGCCGCAGCCGTCCCAAAAATCATAGCCAAATCGATTTTTAATGATTAGGCAATGTTGCGTTTCTTCTACGACTTGACTAGTGTGCTGTTTTACCAATTGACAGAAGTCGCAACTTTCAGATCTATTACTTTTCTTATGATTCTTATATTCTTTTTCTTTTGTCCGCCAACGGAACATTGAACCTGACATTACTACAAAATCCCCTCGCTTAGACCCGCGATTTCCATCGGTTTATGTCGACGATCCTTAAACGCCCGCGGCAACATCATTTCTGGACGCCAAGTTTTTATCAATTCATCCAAATCGTCAGTGTGCTGATATTTGCCGCTCATTCCACCGCGTCCACTAGCATATCCGCCATCAACCTGACCAGTGTGATGAAAAATCAATTGCCCAATACGTTCGCCAACAGGCAAAACCACACTCTCATGCTTATTCAAATTGTAAATCTCAAGCGTAATCCGATTGATATATCCCGGATCAACCCAGCCAGCATCAAAACACACCGCCACGCCGTTTCGCCCCCAAGAGCTACGACTTTTCACCTCAGCCGCGCCGCCATGCGTCCGAATTCCAACAAATTCGTGCGTGTGTGCCAAAATTCGCTCACCAGGTTTCAGTACGATAATCGGATGATCTGGCGGAATATTCTTAAATTCCCGAAAACCGTGCCGCTCACACCATTCGGCGTGCGGAATTGCCTTAAGCGGACCCTTGAAGTATCGATTGACGTCAGACTCGTCAAACGGATTATAAACTCGCGAAATATCGTCATATTCCTGCTTATAAAAATTAAAGCCTAGCGTAAAATCTAAGCTGGCTTCCGATACGTTTTTTGGGTTGAACGGCGTACAGACAATTGTCCCGTCTTCAATCGCCGCTAATATATCTTTATTTGAGTACACGCTCACTAAACACCTCCCATTGCGTGATTTTTCTACCAAATCTTATTATGGCAAGTTTATGCATTCCTATCAAGCTTTCAGTAAATTTTACAGCATGTTAAACTGAAATTATGGAAAAAGCCATTATTGTAGCTTACGACAAAAACCGCGCCATCGGACAAAATGGCGATATGCCGTGGGGGCGAAGTTTGCCAGCCGATTTGGTGAATTTTAAGCGCTTGACGAGAAATAGCAATGTCATCATGGGCAGAAAAACGTTTGAGTCAATTGGCTCGCGACCGCTTCCAGACAGAGAAAATATTGTCATTTCATCCAAGCCAACTGGCGTCAAAAAAGTTCTGACGGCCATGAATTTACGAAGTGCCCTGGCTTTATCGCGATATCCGACTTTTATTATTGGCGGCTCACAAGTTTATAAAGACGCGCTAGATATTCCAGAAATTGACACTATTTACGCCACAGAGATTGACGCCGAGTTTCCCGATGCTGACACTTTTTTCCCAGAGATAAATATGAACATATGGGAGGAAGTGAATCGAATACATCACCCAGCAGATGCTGAAAATAGTTACGATTTTGATTTTGTGACGTATAAAAGAAAATAGCCTTCTTAAGTTGACAGTATTTGGTATTTGTGGTATGATATAACACATGAATAACGAAGCGCGTATACAAATATTAAACTCTGAAGACAGCTCAGAATACACTACGAACGCAATACGCAGAGGTGCACAATACCCTGACAAAGCTACCGGACTATTCAAAGAGGATGTCATGCTGTTCAATGAAGCGCCCGACGATGATGGACGAGTGAAGTATATAGCAGGAAAGATTGCTACCTTATTGTATGACCCGGAAGTTGACAAGTACATACTTCCGTCAAAGAAAAATTCCTGAAAAAAGTAAATTATAGCCATTTCAGTCGGCAGACACAATCAACTTATACCGCAATCGGCGCCTTAATCGCTGGATGACACTCATAATTCTCCAGACGGATATCATCAATCGTGAAATCGTCAATATTCTTGATGTCTGGATTGAGCCACAGTTTCGGTAGCGGCAGCGGACGGCGTGATAATTGCGCGTCAACTTGCACGCGGTGATTATTGTAAATATGTGCGCTATTTAAGGTATGAATAAACTCGCCGGGTTGCTTGTCGGTAACTTGAGCGACCATAGATAGAAGCAGCGCATAACTAGCAATATTAAACGGCACCCCAAGGAACATATCCGCCGAGCGCTGAGTCAGCGCCAAATCCAGTTTGTCCTTCTCGCTGTTCTTGCCAGGTCTTACGTTAAATTGGAACATCGTATGGCACGGAGGCAGCCCGCCGGCTTGGACAATGTCATCAATTTCCGCCACATTCCACGCGCTCACGATATTCCGACGCGACTCTGGATTTGTCTTTATCATGTCAATAGCATTCTGGATCTGGTCAATAGTTCCGCCCTTCCCGTCCGGCCATTTTCGCCATTGAACGCCATAAACAGGTCCCAAATTTCCCCATTCTTCAGCAAACGCGTGATCGTTCGCAGTCTTATCAATAAATTCCTTCATACCAGCGCACCACTCATCGCCGTTAATTTCCGGTATTTTCTGACCAGTTTTTTCTAGGTAATTTTTATATGGCCATTCGTCCCAAATATGAACGCCGTTTTGCGCCAAATATTCAATATTGCCCGTACCCTTAAGAAACCACAAAAGCTCATGAGTGACGCTTTTGAAATATAATTTCTTCGTGGTCATAGCTGGAAATCCGTCCGCCAAATTATATCGCGTCTGAATACCAAAAACTTCTGTCGTCCCCGTTCCCGTACGATCGCCTTTTTGCACACCGTTATCACGAATGTATTTCAATGCGTCTAAATATTGCCTCATAAACCCTCCTTGCTTACTTCAAATTATGACAATATCTCTCAAAAACCACAAGCAGAATCACTAGTAGTTTTAACAACAAACACGTAAATTTTTACGACAATTTAGTCAAGACTTTGTCAATCAGTCCATACTTTACGGCTTCATCCGGCGTCATCCAATAGTCACGCTCCATATCAGACTTAACCTTAGTCAACTTCTGACCGGTGTTTTTCGCCATAATCTTCGCTAGCATCTCCTTAACTTCCAAAGTTTCCTTCATGTCAATTTCCATGTCGGTCACTTTTCCATGCGTTCCAGAAGACGGCTGATGAATCATAACCTTAGCGTGCGGCAAGCAAAACCTCTTGCCCTTAGCGCCAGAGCTGAGCAAAAACGCCCCCATGCTTGCCTGCAAACCAATTCCATACGTCGCCACATCGGGCTTAATAAAATTCATCGTGTCGTAAATTGCCATTCCGTCATAAACGCTACCGCCTGGACTATTGATATATAGCGATATGTCAGCTTGCGGATCAACATATGCCAAATGCAACAATTGCGCCACTACGCTGTTCGCGGTATGTTCGTTAACGTCTTCGCCAAGGAAAATAATTCTCTCATTCAACAATCTCGAATAGATATCAAAAGCACGCTCGCCGTCAGCCGATTTTTCAACGACAGTTGGAATGAGATATGATTTTGGCATATTTACCTTATTTCTTCGTGTTTAATTCAACCAATTTAGCAACAGTCTTATCTGTAATCATTCGATTGGCAATGTCACGGTGGACGTTTGGATTGTCAAATTGCTCTAATATTTTCTTATCTTTGCCGTATTGCTGCTTAAAGAAATTAATTTGCTCTTGAATCTCATCACGAGAAGCGTCAATCTTCAGCTCCTTCGACAATTCCGCCAATACCAAGCCAGCCTTAACGCGCTTTTCAGCCGCTGGACGAGCTTCTTTCTTTACCCACTCCTCTTTATCTTTGAAGCCCTGAGTCTTCAAATAGCTGTCCAAACTCAGTCCGCTATACATCAAATTCTGAGTCAAGTCACGCTCGATTGATCGCAATTGATCCTCAACCAAAAGTTCTGGCAGCGCCGCCTTACTCTTTTCCGTCAACTCACCAACCAGCGCGTCCTTAAATTTCTCATCAGCTTCACGCTCTTTTTGTGTGGTGAGTTCACGCTTGATATCTGCTTTTACTTCTTTCATCTCTGTAAATGGACCGCATTTTGCAGCAAATTCATCGTTTAGTTCTGGCAATTTCAATTCATTAACCTTGTGAAGTTTCACGGTAAACACAACGTCTTGACCTGCCAGATTCTCAGCGTGATAATCCTCTGGAAATTTCAGTTTCAAATCGAACTCTTCACCAGCCTTATGACCAATCACACCTTCCTCAAATCCAGGAATGAATTGACCTTCGCCAAGCTTCAAGCCATATTCCTTAGCCGAACCTCCCTCAAATGCCACGCCGTCTTTCTTTCCCGTAAAGTCGATCACAGCTTCGTCACCAGATTTAGCGGCACGCTTGACCTCTGATTTTTCAGAATAGTTTTTACGGATTCGCTCAATAACCTCGTCAACATCTTTATCCTCGACTTTGGCTACTTCTTTTTTCGCTGTCAATTTTTTGTAATCACCCAATTTTACCGGTGGAATGATCTCAACTTCAGCCGTAAATTCCAACTCAGAACCAGGAACAAACTTCTTAACTTCAACGCTAGGTCGATCCAAAGCTTGCAATTTTTCCTGCAAAAACGCCTCGGCTACTGCCTTCGACAAAGCATTCTCCAAAACCTGCTCCTGAAGCGCATTCGGATCAACGTGCTTAGCGGCTATGCTTGCGGGAACTTTTCCTTTGCGGAAACCTGGAACTTTAATGTCACGCGCCAGCTTTGCCAAGGAAACCTGCTCTGCGTCAGCTAATTCACTAGCACCCAAAGAAATCGTCAATTGAACTTTAGTATCTGATAGTTTTTTTACAGTAGTCTTCATAAAGACTAATTATAACAGATATCAGACTATATCTCAAACAGAGCGTCTTCATCGCCATCGTATCGACGATCTTTGACAATTGTCACGATTCGTTCAGCGCCAACCTTCTGCTCATCAGATTCCACCAAGTTTCGAACCGTGTATGCACCGCTAGCAATTTCATCCTCACCCACAAACACTGCAAACGGAATTTGCTTTTTTAACGCCGCTTTTATCTGCTTGTCAATCTTTCTACCAGTAATATCCAGCTCTGCTCGCACGCCTTCACTGCGCAATTTTCGTGCCAAATCGTCCGCGCCAGCCATAGATTCCTTTGACACCGGAATTATATATACATCTGTTTTAGACGCCAATTTAGGCAACAAGCCATGCACCTCCAAAAATTGCTCCATCGTTGTTGCGCCCATGCCAACGCCGACCGTAGCAATCGGCTCAACGCCAAATAGACCGACCAATCCGTCATATCGTCCGCCACCAAACAGCGCTCGATTATTCTCTGGTGAATTATCAAAGAGCTCAAAAACCATGCCCGTGTAATAGTCCAGACCGCGCATCAGAGTGACATCAAACACCGCATTCGTAATGCCTTTTTGGCTAAGCAATTTCATCACTTCGCGAAGCTGCTTGACGCTTTCATCTTCCATCAATTCGCTCGGTAAATCATCAACAGATTTCATACTGATCATTTTTGCTAGCTTCGGCAAACCCTCTGACGCTTGACTACCAAAAATCTCAATCGCCTGACGCTTAAATTCTTCGGCAGGAATCTTATTTTTCCTATCAAGCAATTTCATCATCATCGTCGAACCAACAATATCGAGCTTCAAAAATTGGCTCATCAGACGATTTATCAATTGGCGATTATTAACCCTGACCGTAAACATTTCTTGCTTGGCGCCAAAATTCATCACGCTAGCGTGGCTCAGCTCAATAATCTCCGCGTCCGCCGCCGCGCCATCCACGCCAAACAAATCCGCATTCAATTGCCAAAACTCACGCTCGCGTCCGCGCTGTGGTCGTTCATAGCGCATAAAATTAGCAATAGAATATAGTCGCGCAGGCATCGCCAATTCCTGACGCTTAGCCGCCACCATTCGAGAAATCGACGGCGTCATCTCAGGACGAATTGCCACCATTCGACCGCCACGATCTTCAAAGGCGTATGTTTGCTCGCCCGCCAATTCTTGACCCGACTTCGCCAGATAAATATCTAGCGGCTCCAGTAGCGGCGCGCCATATTCTTCATAGCCAAAACTCTCAACCGTCTTGTGCCAAACATTAAAAATGTAATTCTGCAGACGCTTTTCCTCTGGAAAATAGTCTCGCGAACCTTTGTAACTTTGTGTAGATAAACTGCTCATGTTAGCTCCATTATGTCATTATTTCTTATTTATAGCAATCAAAAACGCCGAGGCAGAACTCGGCGCGTACAATCAAAAATCAGAGTCCTACCTCGGCAACACGTGTGAATGATGGAATTTAGGTAAAATCATACGTCTATTATAGTAAATTTCATGCTTTTTGTAAATACCCGTTGACAATAGATCAAGTAATTGATATATATATATATATATATCAGCTTTTGTAATCGCAGAGGCTGGCGTTTCGCCCAAAACCATTGGGCTTGAGACGCTCCACTTCGCGGAGAATTACTATTCTCTGCCCGACTCCAGAAGGAGTACAAAATGGGTTGGCAGCTCTACGCTGAGAACGAGGACGAGAAGGTACTGGAGAAGCAGCGGGACGACGGCGGCACTGAGTACCTGCACTTCTACAAGGACGAGTCCTTGTCGCAGGAGGCCGCCGCCAGCAGGGAGAATGGTCAGGATCACGACCACATCACCTTCTACCCCGACGGCAGTCTGAAGTACGACTCGACTCAGCTCTAGCCCCCAGACCTGGACACGTCATAAAACTGTCCATCTTACTTGAATGTTTTACGTTATCTATATGAATACACCGCCGTTCAATAATCTCATCCGCAACGACATCGACACGTTCTGGTCGAATAGGCTCGGTTTAATTCGTAGTGCGGCTGATGTGCGGTCGTTTGTGTGCGAGTATCTGCCGTTACTTGGCATTGATTATGATACGTCAATTTCTAAGACTATCTTGCAGCTTCAGCGCACATATATTGCAAAGGCTCAACCGTTAGTTTCTGAAATAACCGCTCTGGCGAAGTTAGTTTGTAATGAGTACGATATGGGTACGCGCCTAAAACTTTGGCAGCGGCTGGCGAAAACGGTTGGGTACGAGAAAGAAATTAATAAAATAGACATAAATCTAACGTCTAGATCAAATATTATTAAATATATTAAAGTGCTTTTGTCAGATAGTTGCATGAATATGTGGCCAGCTCATGATATAGCGTATAAAATTGTTAACCTAATGGCGCATTATGATATTACCGAAGATGACCGCCCACTGTATGAAATATGGGACTTAGCAACAGAGATAGAAGCAATGAATTTGGCCGAGATAAAAAAATCTGGCAAGCTGGATGAGATGATTGGGCTGAGCAAAGGGCTCGACTGAATATAGGCTGTCGAAGGCTAGCATTACTAGGCCGTTGCACAGCATGGCAAATTATCCTATCCTTAACTTATGAACCCTATTACCCACCGAATCGCCGCTGCCCTCCGCGCCAACGACCTGCCAGCCTACCAGCGCGAGCGTTACCCTGTCATCCCAGACGGCGAGATTGTTCGGTTTGTTGATGAAGATTTTTCTGGTGTTGATTTTGACCAGTTTGTCATGGGATTTTTCGTGTTTCAGAATTGTAATCTGGACGGTGCAAAGCATATTTACGGGCAGCCGATTTATTTTACCGATTCGTCGGTTCGGAATGTGGATTTTCGTGGCGCAAAAGCTATTATTGAGGCGGAGGATTGCGACTTCCGTGGTATGAAATATGACGAGGAAACGCAATTTGTCTATGGCAGCGGGAAATTGGCGGCACGATCGCGTTTCATAAATTGCAAATTAGATAATAAGACTCGTGATTTTTTGAGCCAACAAGGCGCAGAAATCAACTAATTGTTTCCCGCCAGCACATTCTGCTGCAACCAACAATACATCGCCACAGTCGCTGCCGCGCCAACGTTTA